>CAYSZE010000224.1:0-13016 GCA_964435255.1 uncultured Oligoflexia bacterium | reverse complement strand
AACTTATGAATAGTTTTTGAACCAAAGAAAGTTGCAGAGTCTGTACCTTTTTTGTAAACAAGAGTTAAAAATCCAAGATCATCTAACTCTTTTTCACGGCGGTCAGTAATAATTGTTTCAACTGGCATTTTAAATGTACTATTACCTTCACTATCAATAAAAGTATGTATTGGTAGACTAGAAACAGTCCCACCATTTTCAGAACCACGAATATTTGAGAACCAGCCAAATTCTCTAAATGAAGACACCATTCTTTCTGCTAATGAGAATGAAGGATTTCCCCATAAATATTTTTCATGTTCAGTTCCATCTAGATCTTCTTCAAAATGAAATTCTTTAACTGGAATTCCATTTTTGCCACCATAAGGCTCGCGCATAATAACTCTTGGTAAAGTTAAAGTTACATATTTTGAGTCTTCTAGAGATCTAAATTGGTTCCATGAACCATATTCTGCTGTATTAAATAATTTCCCTAAATGTTTAGGTTTATCAATTTCATCGAAAGAATTAATGTTAAATGTTTCATGGCTAGCCGCATCAATAAAAGGTGCATGAGCTGCAGCAGCTACGCTTGAAATTGCCTTTAAACATTCAATATCTTCAATGCCTTTACCAAAAGTAAAGTCACCAACAAGCAATCCATAAGGAGAACCACCAAAAGTTCCATATTCTTGCTCATAAACAAGCTTAAATAGCCCAGATTCATCGAATTGTGGCGCGGAATCGGCATCAGCCAAAATGTCTTCTTTAGTGACATCAAGAACACGGATTCTGAGTTTCTCATCTGGTTCAGCAAATTTGACTAAATTTTGAACGCCTTTCCATGATGCTTCTAATTTTTGATATTCAGCATTATGGATAATTTCATTGATTTGAGCGCTTAAAGCAGCATCAATATCAGCGATACGTTGGCTAATCATATGGGAAATGGTCTTTTTAAATTCCATTTTTTCGTTAACAACTTCTTTAGCAAAAATTGTTAACATATCTTTTGCATTATTTATTTGCTGATCATTTTTATTTAGCTCAGACTTATTAAGAAGTTGTTCAATAACAGTAGATTGGCCACCTTCTAAGTCAAAAAATGATTTTGTTTCTGTTGCAAATTCTGTCGTACTCATAATTTAATTCCTTTACTTTTTTATTAAAACTTATTCTGCTGAAGGTTTTTCTTCCGAACTTGCAATTTGTTTCAGAGCTTCAGGAGTTTTAACAAAATGCACAAGTGTTTCTTCCAATTTTTCATTGCATTCAACATTTGTTTGTAATTCAATTAATTTTTTTCTAATTTCAATAAGTTCACGTAGTGAATCAACTTTGTTAGCAATTTTTCCAGGATTAAATTCATCGATAGAATTAAAATTTAATTCTATTTGGGAAAAAGAGCCATCATTTTTAAGTTTGTTGGCTACTTTTAATTTTAACTTTGGAGAAATTGATTGCACAACAGAGTTAAAATTTTCTTTGTTGATTTCTAGAAATTTCTCATTCTTTATTTTCTTTGTTTTTTCATGTAGATGACCCGATAAATTAGCCATTACACCGACTACAAAAGGAATGTCCTGTTCCTTCGGAGAACCATTTACTTCTAAATCATAAGTGATTTGAACGCGTGGTGGTTTATAAACTGATAGTTTTTGTTGTGTACCCTTTGACATTTCTTTTCCTTTTCTTTCGATTGAAAAATGGCTGACTTTTAAGCTGCAACTTTTTATTGTAACAGCTTATATTTTCCACTTAGCAATTTCTGTGCCATCAATGGAGTTTAAATTATACACTTATTTATATTACAAAACGGGCAATTTAATATTATGTAAATATTACAATATTAAACTTTTTTTAGAATGTATTTTTCCTTATGATAATCCCAGGTTTATGTAACACAACACAGTGTAAATAAGGTTACTTATTTAAAAAGTAGATAGATTCTTAAAAAAAGACTCCTCTTTTTAAAGAGGAGTCTTTTAACTTTATTTACATATATATATAAAAGTCAAGTAAAATTAACATAAAAAAACACATTAAACCGTCATAAGAAATTAATTTATTTGTAATTTAATTTAACTTTTTTTCTTCTCAAGATCAATATATTTTTTAATAGATTTTAAGCATTATTAAATAGCATTTTAAAGTCTTTTTATTTTTATAACAAATAAAACAAATATATATTTTTTAATTTATAAAAAATATATTTACTTTATCTATATTTTAAAAGAATAACTATACAATAAAATAGAAAGGGTTAATATTTAAGTCTTTTTATTTATATAATTTCTTAAAACAAAAATCAAGTTTTTTGGTAATCTATTTTCTAACTAATGGTTTGGATTAAGCAACTGCCGGATAGCTTCTGTCGTTTTTTGCGGGTCATTTTTTGCTAAGTATAATATTTGCTCTTTAGGCGACAATTTATCAAATGGGACATCTTCTTTCAGCTTAACCCTTCTCGCACCTGCTCCTGTTCTCTCTAATTCATAGTCGACAAGAGCCAATTGCTCTTTACTGCGTTTTTCAGGGTCATAAGTCAACCATCTGAAATATGGACGGACTAGTGCATAGTAAATAAAGAACATTGCTGCAATGGCGACTAAGCCTAGAATAGCTGTTTGAATAAGTGCTGTTTGTCTTGCTGATAAAGAAGCCTTTTCTGCCAAAGCAAATTCATCCATTTCAAACTGCGTAGATTCAACAGTTATTGTGTCTCTTCCCTCTTTAAAACCAATCGCATTTTTAACTAATTTTGTTACCATAGCCATTTCTTCTGGAGTTCTTGGGACATATTTCCCATCAACCATTTTTCCATCTATTAATATGGAAGCGCTTAATTTTGTAATAGTACCTATTGGCTCTACTATCTTACTTAAAGTCTTTTTCACTTCAAAATTCAAATTTTCAGTGCTCGACTTAGTACTATTAGTCAATCCGCCAGCAATCCCTATATCTTCTCTTTCTCCTGGAAGATTGCTTTTTGCTCCTGGCACTCCTGTAGGATTGAGCCCATTACCCTGAGAAGATTGTTCATTTCTTTGCGAGGCTATGACTGCTGTCCGTTCTGGATCGACGTCTGAAATAGTTGTTTCTACTTTTTTATATTCAATTGAAGCATCTACTTTGGAAACGACCTTGTCATGGCCTACAGCACGGGCTAATATCTCTCTAATTTTTTGTTCTAATTCTCTTTCTACTTTTCTTTGATATTCACGCTGTGCTGATGTAATTTTATCAATTCCCCCATCTTGTTCTTCAGGCTGAGTTAATAAATTGCCATCTTGATCTACTATCGTAACACCCTTAGGGTCCAATCCTTCTACCGCCCTAGCGGTTAAATGAATTATACCCTGAATTTGTCTCTGACTTAGCGTTTTTCCAGGCTTAAGTTTTAAATAAATACTTGCTGTCGGTGTTTTTTTATCTTCAGCAAATATCGCATTTTCTGGTATGACTATATGAACGCGGCTGTTTGCTACGGGATCAAGTTTGCCAATTGTTCTTGACAATTCCCCTTGTAAGGCTCTTAACTTATTTACCCTTTGCTCGAAATCAGACATACCAAATGATCTATCATCAAACTTCTCCCAACCAACTCCAATACCAGTACTTGGCAAACCTTCCTGAGCTAATGACATTTTAATTTCCTGAATTTTATCTTCAGGAAAAGAAATTGTATCACCTTCTAATTTGTATTCTTTAAAACCAGATTTTTTTAAATGCGCTAATATAGCTGTTTTATCTTCATTAGATAAATTAGCGTAGGCTGGTTCATAGCGGACTGTTGGTTTCCAAAAAATGAATATAGCAAGAATAAAAAAGATAGTAAATAAACCTATTCCTATCGCAATTTTTCTTCCCTTTGTAAGACCAGCATAAAAAGTCTTACTTTGTAAAAAAAATTGCGATAGAAATTGTTTATATTTTTCTAACATTTTAAATCACCTTGTAGAGCATTAATAGAAAAATAAATTAGACCTGCATTCTCATAACTTCTTGGTAAGCTTCAATTACTTTATTACGCATTTGCACAAGCATATCAAAACCTAATTCTGCTTTAGTTACAGACAACATGGTTTCATGAATATTACTAGAGCGTCCTGATGCTAAATCCATACTTGCTTTTTCAGCTTCTCTTGCTGCGGTATTTACTTCTTTAATCCCTTTTTCAACAAGATCTTGAAACTCTGTTTTACCGTTAATATTTGGTGGCGTTCCGCCACCACTTTGTGCTGGTACAGTTTGTAATAAATTTTGTTTCATTCTTAAATATTCTAAGTCACTCGCTGAAATAGGTCTTGGCATAATTAATAGTTACCTTATAAAAAATTATCTTCCTATTCCAATAGCAGTTGTTGCCATTGATTTAGTTGCATTTATTGCTTGAGTATTGCTTTCAAATGAACGATTGCTAGTGATCATATTAACCATTTCTTCCATAACTGAAATATTTGGCATCGCAACATATCCATTTTCATTTGCATCAGGATGATTAGGATTATACACAAGACGAGGTGCTCTTCTGTCTTCAGTTATGCCATCTACTTTCACTTCTTTTAAATTCGGGTCAAAGGCTAAACGCATTAAATTATCAAAACTGAGTCCAGAATTTCTTGCCGTAAATAAGACATCTTTTCTTTTATAAGGCCCACCTTCTTCTGTTCGTGAAGTGTTTGCGTTGGCCAGATTAGAAGAAATAACGTTCATTCTTATTCTTTCAGCTGACAATCCTGAAGCACTTATTTTTAGACCTTCAATGAAGCTCATATGAACTCCTCCAAATTAAAAAAGATGTTACTTTCCACCATTTATTGCGTAACGTAACATCCCTAGTTTTCTATTTAAGGTTTCAATGGTTGCTTTATAGATAATTTGGTTACCAGCAACCTCAGTCATTTCCTGATCAACATCGACAGTATTGCCATCATTGCCAATACTTTCAGTTGGTTTTACAAACATATCAGGTTTTAATACACCATCAGCCCCCATCCCAGGTGCTTTAATATGTCTAGAATCGCTGACCTTCATAATAAGATCTTTATCTGAACCTATTGCTGCTTGCAGTTGCTTTTCAAAATCAAATCCTAGCGCACGATAACCTGGAGTCAGCGAATTTGTAATATTCGCTACATTTACCGTTTGTCTTTTCAAACGTTGGTTTAAACTTTCTTCAAGAACAGCATCGGGTTTACCAAATATTTGGTTCCCAATTACAGTACTCATACATTTTTCCCTTCAACTTCATAACCACATTCAACTAATTCATTTAACTTGTAACGTAACGCTCTCAGAGAAATACCTAGAGCTTTCGCTGTATGCGTTCTATTACCATTCATTCTTCTCAATGTTTGCAAAATGAGTCTTTGCTCAAGTTCCATTAAAGTAACTTGTGGAAGTGGTTCTCCCATCGCAACTTCTGTTCTACTATTTGCACGCATTAAATGTAATTCTTCTACACCTATATAATCTCTTGTTGAAAGAAGAACAGAGCGCTGGATGACGTTTCTAAGTTCTCTTGTATTTCCTGGCCAAGTATAGGTTCTTAAAGCTTGCTTTGCAGTAGGAGACAGTTGGACATTTTTTGAAAATTGTATATTAAATTCTCTTAAGAAAATTTCAGAATAAAAGTCTATATCAACTAATCGTTGTCTTAAAGATGGAATTTCTAAATGAATGACATGTAATTTAAAGAATAAATCATTTCTAAATCTTTGTGCATTCACTTCATCTTGTATGTTTTTATGGCTGCAAGCAATAATTCTAGCATCAGCAGCTGTTCCTCTTCTTATTGCCCCTTTATTAATATCTTGCTCTTTTAATATTCTAAGAAGTTTTAGTTGCATAGCCGCATCTAATTCTGTTACTTCATCAAGCATTAATGAACAAGTTTCAATTGGTCTATTTATTGCACTTTGATTATAATCATGATTATTTCTTTGGGTTGTAAAAAGTTCCATTTCAAAAAAATTAGGCGGAATATTTGAACTATTTGCTACTATAAAACGCCCTCTTTCACGGCCACCAGCTATATGAATTGCTTTCGCAAATGTTTCTTTGCCAGTTCCACTTTCACCAGTAATAAGTATTGGTACTTTAGTAGGAGCTATTGTTCTTGCTACTTCTAGAAGTTTAAATACTTTTTCATCTCTGGTTGGATAATGCCGTAACATTTCTTCTTCAGAAATTCTATTATCTGTTTCAGAAGGTACTGTATTTGGATGAATACTACGTCCTTCTAAAGCATTGTTACCTTGATGTGTTCCATATGTTTGGGAATCTAAGTCAAACAATCCCACAGGACGCACTTCACTCATAAACAAACCTCCACAAGAATCTACAGTTTACTTACTCAAGCGATCCAATCTTTCGCTTGCCAATGAAGAAAATCGCTTGTCGTTTGTATCGTTAGCCGCTAATAACCAAGCGGTTTTGGCTTTATCGAAAAGCCCAACGCGTGCATATACAACTCCAGCTTTATATGCGGCTTCAGCGCGATGCGTTCCCTGTGCTAAATTTGCAACAGCTAGAAACATATCTCCTGAAAAAGCGAACCTACCGGCATCTCGTAAATCTTCTGCATACTGCATGATTGACGATTCAACTGTCTGAGTTTCATCCATAGACTTTGCAGGATATGAAAGTATCTTTGCATACAAAGGTTCAGCATCAGCTGTTCCTCTTAGTCTTTGGGCCCATTCAGCCAGAGTTGGTAGATCTCGTTCCACATAACGACCAAGCTTCATCTCATCTAAAAGTAAACGTAACGCTATCTTGTTACGGTATGGCGCTACAGATAGTTCCCTTAGCGCTGTTACTGAACGATCCGTTAGACCTTCAGTTTTTCTTTTTGTATCAAGCTCTATTCGCCGCAGTAAATCATCTGCTTCGACTGGTTTATTACTTCGATACAAGAGCCTTGCTGCAATTGCTGCCGCTTCATTTTTCTTTTTTTGATCATTTGATGCTTGCCAGAACGCACTATATAATTGCGCTGACTTAAGATTTTCACCTACTGCTTCAAATGCTTCCGCTCTTGTAAAAAGAGCATCACCATCTGCAAAAGTGAATTCTAAAAGTGATGGTCTTGCTTTTCTTTCAAAAGCTATCCAATCTTCCCATTGTTTCGTTTGGGCTGTTTTCTTTAAAAGTTCTTTAACTCTATTTACTATAATTTTTTCAAGCTCTGTACTTCTCTTATCGCCACCAGACAATTTTTTAAATTGCTGCACAGCTGCATCGGAAACAGAAATGGGTTCCGATTCAATCAAAGCTCTAGTCCGATCATATGCACAATTTTTCATCAAATCAAATGGCACACTGTTATCTGTTACACATGCGTCGAGATTTTGCTGGTATGTTTTTGCCGCACTAGGATTTTGGTCAATAACACCGTTCAAAATTCTTAAAGTAGCTGCATATTTTACTATAGCTGGAGCCCCTTCAGTCAAAGCCATTTCAGAATAAATTTGCGCATTTTGATAACGAGTAGGGCCAAATCCTTTTTCTTTAGAATTTGTTAACTCATCAATATCAATTATTCTTAATTTTGCTAAACTTGAATAATAACTTCCAGGATAATTTAATATAATTGATCTTAAGTAATCATTAGCAATACTATAATTTTTTGTTAAATAAGCCGATTCTCCTGCAAACCATAAAAGTTTCGGATCTGACTTTATACTTTTTTCTGACAATGCAGCAAGACGGCGAAAAATTGATAATGACTGCCCCTCATTGCCACTTTTATAAAATTCTTCCGCAAGTTTTTTACCAATTTCGATTTCATCTCTGGTACCAAATGCTGCACCCATTTGCATTTGCAATTGGGCCGCTTTCGCATCAGGCATGGGGACGAATTTTTCTAGCCTGCCATAAATTTCTGGTAATGCATATCTATTTTTTGTTTGTATATTTAGCGTTTGTGATGCAGCAGGGCTTGCTGATGGAACTATTTTTTCTTGCTTAATTTCTTTTTTTTCATTTTCTGTAACAGCGTTTTTTTCAATAACTTCTGAGACTAATGGTTTGGTTCCACTCGGATTTTTATTCGCTGTCGTAACAACTAAAGAATCTTGAATTGTTTCTTTACTGATACCTTCAATATAATCAGGCTGCCAATTCCAGTCAGCTTCTAAATCACGCTCTTCTATTTCTGTTCGCCAAAAATCAATTAAAATTCGCCAAGGTTTATTTTGGGTTGCAACAACCCAACCTATTGGCATATTTTTTAATTGAATGTTTATGATAACTTCAGATTTATCTTCTTTTATAACAACTCTTTTAACAAAACGTGTGTCATAAAACGCTGTCGTATTAAATTCGTTAGCACGTGCAGGAATGACTCTTATTTGTAACGTTCTTGTTGCTTTATCAAAACGAGTTGCATATCTTCTAGGCTCGTTTAATTCAAATACCAAACGATAACTGTCTTCACCAACATTTGATAATTTTCTTTCATTTTCTTTTTTTATTTTGTTTACTTGTGCAAATACACCTGAATAGCTATATAGGTTTATAGCTGTAACTATAATTGCAGATATAGGCAATGTGAAGAAATGTTTCTTCAACAAAATTTTCCCCTAATTAATTTGTTGGTAAATTAGTGTCATTTCTTGTAGCTTATATGATTAATGTTTATATATAGCAGTCTGAAATTTGTCAGAAAGAGCAATTTTGACGTGTCAAATACTTATTAACTGTATTTATTAGACATTTTTTAAGAAAAAAAATTCCGCCTGTCATAAACATTGTTATTCGTTTTGTGACTGGGTTCTAGCAATTATTTGCACTAATTGATTTGTTCTTTCTTGGAGTAGAGTTACAAATTCTTTAAATTTTTTTGCATCATTTTCTATTTCATCAGGAAAAAAATTAATTTCAGGCCAAATTATTTGCACTGTTTTATAGGGTACTACTTCTAGTTCTTCTTTAGGCAACTCAAAATTACCTAAAATAATCAACATTAACGCCTTGTTCCAATTCATTGAGGTGATGCGAGCGATCGGAAAAATTTGTGGTGTAATATCATATTCAGACAAAGAGTTCGTAAAATTTAGAATATTATTACTTTTCATTGGTTGGCTTGCTACAACAGAAAGATCAACTATTTCTTTTACATTTTGATATAAAATAGAAGCCGCAATACTTGCTTGTAAACCGCCAACATTATCCATAAAGATAAGTCTGTATTTTTGTTTATGTATTTTTCTACGCATCACACCATTTTCTGCTAAATCTATTTGTTCCGCCCAATTGCAACAAAGGTCTGCCAATTTTTCTATTTTTGAACTCATACTAATAATCCGTAATGCTTTATCAATATTGTCTTTTGTATTTTTCTTTAAAATAGTTTTTGCAAAACGATAGAGCTCTCGTTGTTTAAAATCGACCTTGTCGTCTAAAACATGGATTTCTTGGATTAAAGTCAAATCACCTTCAAACATAGCAGAATAAGAGCGCTGAAATAAATCTTTTGAATCACTTAACATTTCTAAAAAAATATCTTTTTGATCAGGAATATCGCCATTGACCAATTGTCTTGCTAGACTTTCTACGGCATCACCAATACGCTCAATATGATGTGCAATTTTAGCACAAGCATAAGCTAATCTTAGTTCATAACCTAATGGCTGCTGTGTCGCTAAAATTTGTAAAATGAGTGTATCAATAGCACGTTCAAGATTGTCAATTTCTGAATCTAAGACTACTATTTTTATCAATTTATTTGGATTTGGATGTTCAAAATGCTGAATTAACGTTAATAATCCTGCATTTACAGCATCACACATTGTGCGTAATAAAGTTTTCACATTATTTAATTGCACTTCTAGGCTAGAAATACGAGACATATCTCCGTATACCTCCAAATATTTGCATATTTTTAAAAGCACTGTTAGGGATCCATTTGTTATCTCCATGACCTAACAAGCTTAAAAGTCTTTAAGGGAGTACAAATAAAATGCAAGTCGAAAATCAAACTAATCAAAATATCAATCAAATGCCGCTGTCTCTGATTGAAAATAGGGATGAAGTTTTTGCGAAACTTGCCTCTCTAGCAGTCGAACCACAATATCATCCTAGAACGGGTAGACCCTTAAAACCAATCTGGCTTAAAGTTGGTTTAACGGGGGGAGAAACTCTTTATACAATTAAAAGCAATTTGCGTGAAAAAAAACTGCACACCGTTTGTGAAGAAGCCCGTTGTCCAAATATCACGTCTTGTTGGAATACAGGTACAGCCACATTTATGATTATGGGAGATGTCTGCACACGTGGATGTCGTTTTTGTCATATTAAAACAGGGAATCCTGCGGGCTTACTTGATGCTGAAGAACCTTTTAAAATTGCTGCTAGTATAAAAGCTATGAACTTGAGCTATACTGTAATTACTATGGTTGATCGTGATGATCTTCCTGATGGTGGGGCTTTACACATAGCTAAAACGATCGAAGAAATCCAAAAAGAAAATCCTAAAACCCGTATTGAAATATTAGCTGGTGACTTTAGTGGGCAAGAAGAAAGCATAAATAGAGTAGTGCATGCAGGTCGCGGACTTGATGTATTTGCCCATAATATTGAAACTGTGCGACGCTTAAGCCCCAGAGTCAGAGATGCACGCGCAAAATATGACCAAAGTTTAAAGGTATTAGAAACAGCTTTAAAAATTGGCCCCAAAGGAATGTTTACAAAAAGCGCAATTATGTTAGGTCTTGGCGAAACTTTTGCGGAAATAGAAGAATCATTATTCGATTTAAGACGTGTTGGCGTGGAAATTATTACCATCGGACAATATTTACAACCTACACCAAAGCATTTAACTGTAAAACGCTTTGTTCACCCAAATGAGTTTGAATTTTGGGCAGACCTAGCTAAAAAAATGGGTTTCAAAGCAGTAGCAGCAGGTCCTCTTGTCAGAAGTTCATATAAAGCAGCGGAATTATTTCCTGAAGCTAAATAATTAAGCTTTATTAACATCTTGTAATAATTTTATTCTAATAGCTTTCAGCATAAAAATAATACCCCATAACTTTCCTATAAAACATTTACATATCCTTTAAAATACTGTTTAATAATTTAAAATAAACAAATAAGGATATACTAATGCTTAAAGATAATATTAAAGATATCACTGCTGCAATAAAATATATTACAACAGAAAACAAATTAGAAGAATTAAGAAATTTAGAAAAAACTTCAAATATTTTTACAGTTTGTTTCATTGCTTATTTATGGATTTCAATTTTTTTTCTCTGGTATTTAGTTGCTTATAAAGGTTTATATTTTTTTCCGTTAGCAGTTATAGTCGTTGCTATCCAACAAAGAACCTTAAGAAATATTTTGCACGACGCATCACATAACAGTTTATTAAGAAACCCCATAATAAATGATCTCATTGCAGATTTTTTTGCAGGATATCCACTATTTGAAAAAACAAAATATTTTAGGAAATCGCATTTAGATCATCACCGTTTTTTAGGAATAAAAGAAAAAGATCCTGATTTTGTCTGTATAAATACTCTCGATCCAACTAACGAAAAAAGCAGTTTTTCAATTTATTTAAAAGCCATATTTATGCAAAGATGGCTTTTAAGTTCTAATTTAGGTAACTCAATAATTTTTACTTTAAAAGATTATTTAGAACTAATACTATGGTGGAGCTGTTTTACATTTTTTATGCTTATCTTTTTTACAGTAAATAAATTTATTATCTTTTTATGCATATGGTTTATTGCAAAAATTTCAATATACCATTGTTTAAAAGTCTTCATGGAAATATCCGATCATGCTGGTTTGCCTATAAATGGAATTATAATGGGTACTAGAAATTTACCTAGTAAATTTTCAAGCTACATTTTTTTTCCTTTTGGTGATAATTACCATTTAACTCATCATCTATTTCCAAAAATTCAAACGTTTAAATTAAAAAAAATGCATAATATTCTTATGCATTGGGACAAATATGCAAATGCTTGTAGTCCAAATAATTACCTTTCAGGTCATAATTCCGTTATAAAAAATTGGCTTCAATTTAGAACTCAATCACCAAAAAATAATTAACATAACATTATTTAGAGCAATAGGCATAGACATCATTTAAACCATTTGCTAATGGTTTTGTAAAAGAAGCTACTTTTGCTACTTTATCGTAAGTAACATCAACATCGTTATATACAAAATAAGCTTTTGCTGTATCTTGATCAACAAGTTCAATTACTACATTTTTTGCTGGACCACTTCCAGGAATTAACAAACTTGCAATTGAAACATCAAAAGGAGCTGTTGTCGATTCTTTCACATTAAAATAAAACTTCATACCAGACACAAATCCAAAGCGTTTAAATGCTGTACAGTTTAAAGTTTGTAAAACATCTCCTGCATATGCATATGACGCCATTAATGATATTAAAGAAACAGAAACTGTGAATAATTTTGAAGCTGACTTCATATTTATATCCTTTTATTGTATTGTATATGCGTAATTATTCGATTTTAATACATTAAAAATACAATGAAGTCAAACAAAAATTTTTATTTCTAGATTAGTTAATATTAAAATATCATAACAAAAAAAACATATTATAACATACCAAAAAAATAATTTTAAAGAAAAAAGTAACTTTAATTAATTATCTGATAATACAATATTTATAATCTCACGAACCTCTTTCAATGTTTTACTTAAAATAATATTCATATTTAACAATTCGACATTTGTAAGATCAAATTTTGTTCTTTGTGCATAATAATATTTTAAATCTGATAGATTATCAACTTGAATTTTAGTTCTTGAAAAATTGAAAATTTTCTGTGAAATTTCAGAAATTTTAATATTTATATTTTCAATATTATTATAAAATTTAAAAATATTTCCATTGTCTAAAAAGTTTTGAGTATCAGGTGAATCACAGTTATAGTTTATAATTGAATTGATATTATTCTCTGTAAAAAAATTTTCAAGCTCAATTTTTAAAGTATTAAGAGAAAGATAAAAATTATTTGTATCATTAATATTAGCTTTTAAAAAGCTA
>CAYSZE010000223.1:0-14867 GCA_964435255.1 uncultured Oligoflexia bacterium | reverse complement strand
GATGTTTTAAAGTAGGTTATGTTATGCTGAAAGATAAATTAGAAAAATTGCGCCCCATTTTAAATAAAATTATAGCTGGTTTTAAAGTTATATTTCGGCATTATAAAAAAATTATTTTACTTTTTATTATTTTAATTACAGGGTTTTCGATTTATGAATTTCGAAAAATTAAAAGAACTTTGCCAAACTTAGAAAAACTTTATAATTATGAACCTGCATTACCAACTGTTATTTATAGTCAAGATGGAGTAAAAATTGCTGAAATATTTGAAGAAAGAAGATATCCTGTATTAATTAATGAAATTTCTCCTTTTTTAAAAAATGCTTTTATCGCAGCTGAAGATGCTGATTTTTATAATCATCATGGTCTTGATTGGAAAGGATTTATGCGTGCTTTACTTCACTTTGTAACCTTTTCAAATCAAAAACAAGGTGGAAGTACAATTACCCAACAATTAGCAAAAAATGTATTGTTGACAAAAGAAAGAACAATCATAAGAAAAATTAAAGATATTATTATATCTAATGAAATAGAGGATTCTTTTCCTAAAGATAAAATTTTAGAATTATATTTAAATACAATTTATTTAGGAAATGGATCATATGGTGTTGAAGCAGCAGCACAAAATTATTTCAGAAAAAATAACATGAAACTAACTTTAGCAGAAGCTGCGCTGATAGCAGGGTTAACTCCTGCTCCGTCAGCATATGACCCCAATGATAATTTTCAAGCAGCAAAATCACGGCAAATTTATGTTTTAGATAGAATGTTGAAAACAGGAATGATTACAAAAAATCAATTTGATAGAGCAATGAATGAAAATTTTATATATTTTCGGGCAGAGTCACCTAATAACAAAATAGCTCCTTATTTTGTAGAAGAAATAAAAAAGCAACTGACGAATAATCTTGAAATTGAAAATCTTGGAAAAAGTGGATTAACAGTTTATACAACTTTGAATTCTAAAATTCAAAATGCTACTCAAATAGCAATTCAAAATTTTGCTGATGCTTATCAATCTAGAAGAAGTTTTAAAGGTGCAATTAAACAACACGGAGTTAATTATAAAGATCATTTAAAAGAATTTATCAATACAAAACCAAAAGATAATGAAGAAGAAAGAGCAATAGTTGCTTTTATAAATGAAGAAATTCAAGCTGTAGGTATTGTAACTCAGAAAGGGGGCGGGGATATTCTTGAAGAAGATATTCTATGGGCGTTAAATGCAGAGATTAATAAGGAAACGGGTGATACTGACATTAATAATGTATTAAAGGTTGGTGATGAAATACATGTACAGAAATTAAATAAGAAAATGCAAACAAGAATAACTAATGATAAAAAGTTTATGGGCACTTTGAACTCATTTTTAAAAAATTTTAATAATCCTTCTAAAGATTCATTTGGCAGATACACTTTAACAGATACAGTTGGTATTGAGGCTGCTGCAATGGTAATGGATTCTAAAACAGGTGAAGTTTTAGCAATGGTTGGTGGTGAACATTTTTTAGTTAGTCAGTTTAATCGTGCAACACAAGCGGAAAGACAAGTAGGAAGTAGTGTAAAACCACTTTATTATTCTTATGCGATTGATTGTGGTTTCAGTCCAGCATCTAAAATTGACAGTCCAAAAATTGATTTAGATGGTTGGCAACCAGAAAATTATGGTGGTAAAGAATCTGGTAGAACAACATTAATGCAATCTTTAGCATTAAGTTATAATATTCCAAGTATATTCTTGTATCATGTGATGGGACCTTCTAAGGTAACAAGGCATTTAACGCGTTTTGGTTTTAATTGGCCTTATTCTGATTTGAGTGTTGCTTTAGGTGCAGGAACAGCATCTTTATTAAAAATGGTACAAGCGTATTCTATTTTTCCAAATGCAGGCAAAGTTACCTTAGCTTATTATATTAATGAAGTAGTTGATAGAAATGGTGAAGTCCTTTATTCAGCTAAGAATGAGAAATTATACCCTTTAAAAATACAACCGCAATTTCCAGAAGATGCCCCAATGCTCCCTGGAAAAATAGTTGAGAAGGAGAATGAAATAGATCAATTGCAGATGATATCTCCACAAGCAGCTTATGTTACTTTAGACCTGTTGCGAACAGCTGTTCATATTGGAACAGGGCAAGGAGTATTAGGAATTGGTAATTATGTAGGTGGAAAAACTGGAACAACAAATGCAAATACAGATGCTTGGTTTTTAGGAATTGCCTCACAATTGGTTGGTGGTGTTTGGGTCGGTTATGATGATAATTCTAAAACATTAGGTTCTGGTGGGACAGGATCTGGAATGGCAGCGCCTATTTGGAAAACAATGATGCAAGGGGCAGTTAAAAATTATTCACTAAAAAACTGGACGAAACCAACTGGAGTGCATGAAATTGTAATTGATAAAACTAGTGGAGAAAAGTCGACAGGCAGCGATGCGATATCTGTATATGTCATAGATGGCACTGAACCTGGTGGAGGTTTTGCACGAGATGCACTTGATGATGGTTCAAATCCAATGAATAGTCAAAAAGAAATTAGTAATATGAATCAAGATAAAACAAACCATAATTAATTCGTATTTTTATAATGAATTTGGATCAGTTGAAATAACTTATCATATAATTGAGGACTCGTGGCGATAATCCCCCGATCATGGATAGGACAAAAAGGTTCACCATAAAAATTTGTTACTTTTCCACCAGATTCTTCTATTAGTAATGCACCAGCAGCTGTATCCCAAGGTGCAAGTGGGGTTTCATAAAAGCCTTGAAAAATACCTTTAGCAGTATGGGCTAAATCTAAAGCTGCAGCACCATTTATTCTGAGTCCAAGGCATTCATTTTGAATTTCAGCAATGGTATTTTTTAAAGGAATAAGCTGTTTCCCTTTATTTGAGCTAAATCCAGTACAAATACTTGCCATTTTCATTTCTGATAGTTCAGAAATATGAATTTGAGTATCGTTAAAGTAGACACCTTTATTTTTTTCAGCGAAATACAAAGAACTTGTTGTTGGTTGATATATTGCTCCCATTTTTGCATGAAATCTTTTATTTATAAGATAACCAAATGCAATTGAAATACAATAATAGGGATTTCTTTTTGAGAAATTTGTTGTGCCATCTAAGGGATCAATAATCCATAAAGGTTGGTGGTTATCAAGTTGTTTGAATTCACTTAACCCTGATTCTTCTGCTAAAATGCTGTGCTCAGGAAAATGTCTATGAATTTCTGATTTTATTAAATTTTCAGAGGCTAAATCGGCATCAGTAACAATGCCTTGATTTTCTGTTTTTTCTTTAATATTCAGACTTTTGTTAAAATATTCTAATGTCAAAGACCCTGCATTTTTAATCATTTGTATGATAAAATTTTGAGTAGGCTCCTTATTTGTCATGAAAATTCTCCCACATTAAATATAGTTTCTCTTGTCAACATATCCGTGCTACCCTCTGAACAAAAGGTGGGTTTTTCTTGCAATGCTATTTGCAGTAAACATCAGCCTCAGATATTTGAACTTTAAAGTAAATATAAAGGTTTTGAAATGCATTGGTCTATATATTCCATTGGTGGTGCTTCCATAATTGGTTTAACTTGCGGTATTTTTCTAGCCAAAGCTTTTGCGCGTCGTGTTTTAGGGAATGTAAGTGAAATTCCTGTAAAAGAAAACATGGAAGCAATTTTAAAAAGTGCTGAAGTCCAAAGAAAAATGATCCTTGAAGAAGCGCTTATTGCGACGAAAGAACAGTATTTTGCTGATGCGCAGCAATTAGATAATGAACGTGAAATATTGATGGCACATCAAGAAATTTATGAACACGAATTAAATGAAAAACAATCTGAATTAGATAAAATTTCTAATGAATTAGATAAACAAGAAGAAGAAGTAAATAAGAAAAAAACTGAAGTTGAACAAACTATTACCAACATAAATTTTCTTGAGAATAAAAATTTTGAATTGAATAAAAATTACCAATCGCAATTAGAAATAAAAGTGGGAAAAAATAAAGGTGATCTCTATCGCGAAATGTCAGATGAACTTATTGCCGCTGAAAAATTAGGAATCTCGAAATGGCTTATGGATAATGCTGAGTATTTGAAAAATGAGTCACAAAAATTAGCACGAGAATCGCTTAGCTCTGTCTATTTGCGTTACCAACCCCAATTTATTTGGCCTAAATCATCATTTATTGTGCCTGTGAATTCAAAAGATATTTTGAGTAAATATTTCCATGAGGAATCTCCTATAGTCCAGAGCCTCGTTGCTGGTACTGAGTCTTCTATTGGTGTGTTAACCTTTAATGAAGAAATGCCTTCTGTTCTTAAAATTACTGGTGGAGCAGGGGTGGATAAAGAAGTTATCCGCCTTACTTTAGAAGAAATAATTAATAAAGATATTTTTCACGAAGATAAAATAAAAGTTATCTTTGAAAGAAATAGGAAAATAATTGAGAAATATATTTTAAAAATTGGTGATGAAGCGGTGAAAAGTTTAGGTCTGCCAGCTGATGTGCATCCCGAAATTTTAAAATTAATTGGTTCTTTAAATTATCGTACCAGTCATAGACAAAACCAGTATTATCATTCTATTGAAGTGGCGCGTTTGGCAGGTATGATTGCTGATGAAATAGGAGTTAATAATATTCATGCCAAACGGGCTGGTATTTTGCACGATATTGGGAAGGCATTGGATTATAAAATTGAGGGAAGCCATGCGGTTATAAGTGGCGATTATGCTATTCGTTATGGTGAAAAAGAGGATGTTGTAGATACGGTATTAGCTCATCATGATGATAAAATAGTAGAAACTCCATTTGCTTATATATTAAAAGCAGCAGATGCCTTATCGGGAGCACGTCCTGGAGCAAGAGTGGATATGGAAGAGGGTTATCATAGAAGAATTGATGGTATTTCAGGTGTTGTAAATAGTTTTCAAGAGCAAGGGGTTACAGGATCAGCAATTATGCATGCGGGTCGAGAAGTTCATGTTTTTGTAGATAACAATAAAGTTAAGCAGACTGATATTAATGGGCTTGCAGAAGGAATAGCTAAAAAACTTGAAGAAGAAGTTGAATTTCCTGGGCAAATAAGAGTAACTGTCATCCGTCGCACAGAAATTACCGAGGTTGCTTGAATTTTGTTGTTATATAAGGTTCAGCAAGCAAAATAGCTAATGCCGATAGAGAATGTTGAATTTGTCCTGTTCTAGCCATAACTAAAGCCTCTTGAAAATCAATAAAATGTAATTTTATTTTTTCAAAGGGATCATTATGCGGAGATGGTGTTTGCAAAGGTTGCACGTCAAAAGCAATAAAGTATGTTACTTTATTGCTTTGCAATGCTGGATTAGGGAAAAATTTAGGTAAGGACAGCATTCTTTGTGATGTCAGACCTGTTTCTTCTTCAAGTTCTCTTAAAGCAGCTTGAGTAGCGTCTTTTTCATTGTACTCTACTGCCCCACCAGGAACTTCTAAAGTAAAAGTATTAGTCCCAAAACGATGTTGCTCTATCAAAACAACTTGTCCCGTTGCTGTTATGGGGATCACATTCACCCAATCAGCACAGTTCAAAGTATAAACGTTTAAACTATGCTTTTTATCTTTTGTAATTGCCTTTTGTTCTTTAACTTGAAAAATACTGCATTGAAATACATTTTTTTCTTCTGAAAGTGCAAAAGGCTCAAGCATTTCTTCAGCGTTATTGCTGTTAGACATAACGTTTAGCCATAGTGTCTAGTGGAATAGCTTTTATTTTAGATGCTTGACCTGCTTGTCCAAATTCAACCATTCTTTGCGCACAAACTTTTTTCATGGCGTCACGAGCTGGCACCATGTATTTTCTTAAGTCAAATTCAGATGGGTTTGTAGTTAATAATTTACGAATAGCAGCAGTCATTGCAAGTCGGTTGTCGGTATCTACGTTAATTTTACGTACACCATTTTTGATGCCTTCTTGAATTTCTTCTACAGGAACACCCCAAGTTTCTTTCATTTCTCCGCCATATTTACGAAATTCTGCTTGCAGTTCTTGTGGAACAGAACTTGAACCGTGCATAACTAAATGAGTATTTGGTAGACGTTTGTGAATTTCGCGGATTCTATCGATCGCAAGTGTTTTTCCATCTGGCTTTTTAGTGAACTTATAAGCACCATGGCTAGTTCCAATTGCAATAGCTAAGGCATCAACTTTAGTAAGTTCAACAAACTGCGCCGCTTCGTTAGGATCTGTTAAAAGTTGATCATGGGAAAGAGTTCCTTCAAATCCATGGCCATCTTCTTTTTCGCCTTTTCCTGTTTCTAAAGAACCAAGGCACCCTAATTCACCTTCAACTGAAACACCCATTGCATGAGCAATTCTTACAATATCAGCAGTAATTTTTACATTATACTCGAAATCTGATGGCGTTTTACCGTCTTCTTTTAAGCTACCGTCCATCATGACGCTAGAAAAGCCATTCCGAATAGCAGATAAACAAGTTTGTAAGCTGTTTCCATGGTCTTGGTGCATTACAACTGGAATTTCAGGATAAAGTTCAACGGCACCAAGAATTAAGTGTCTTAAAAAGACATCATTCGTGTAGGAACGCGCCCCACGGCTAGCTTGCAAAATAACAGGGCTGTTGGTTTCTTTTGCTGCTTCCATAATTGCTTGAATTTGTTCCAAATTATTTACATTAAAGGCAGCTACACCGTAGTTATTTTCTGCTGCGTGATCTAGTAATTGTCTTAGCGAAATGAGTGCCATTTTAGCCTCCTATTTGAGAAAAATTCATATCCAAAGACCCTCATACACTATGTCTTTCTTGCTTGCAAAGAGGAAGTCTTTATTTAGATTTTGATTCAAATCATGGTTATTTTAGTTCTTGAATAAAGAAGTTTTTTTGATTTATAAAATAAAATAAATATCAGTAATTTGCTTTCTTTTATTTTTTTTTATAGCCTGTTCTAAGATGTCATCTTATAAGTTAAAGCAATAAGGATAGGCAAATTGATAAACTTTGATTTTGCAAATGTTCCTAATAACACAAGTGTTGTTGTTTATCACACAGGAGCATTGGGAGATTTATTAGTTGCAACAGCGGCAATATTTGAAATTATTAATCTTTTTCCAAGTGCTGAAATAACAATTATTGGCAGTCCTTTATGGAACGAAATTATTTTGCCATTGAATTGGCCTCATATTAAAAAAATTATCACAACAAACAAAAAATTTGATTCTCTTAAATTATATAAAGCTGATGAACAAGGTTTAAATTGGATCTATGTAAAAGAAGAAAAATCTCTAAAAAATTTGCTGGCAAAATATACAATTGCCATAGATTTAAGAAGCGAAAGTCTAAGATTTGCCTATAAAGCATTATTGTCAAAGGTACCTTACCGTGTTGGTGCGAGTAAAAATAAATTTGCAGCAATATTTTTTACGCATTTTACTTTACTTAATAAAATAACAATTGTGCATGAACGTGATAGATATTTAAATATTTTATCTTCTTTAAATAAAGGTTATATTGAAAAAAGAACATTATTCTGGCAAAAACAAGGACTTCCTGCGTTAAAATGGTTTCCTAAGAATAAATTTGAAAATAAATTGCGAAAAATAATTTTAATTAATCCCACTGCCAGTATTAGAGAAAAAGCTTGGGATAGTTCTCGGTTTAGAGAATTAGCTTTAAAATTAAAAGATGATTTTTCTGATATTAAAATAATAGGTTCACCAAAAGAAACTGAATGGTTGATGGAAGTTGCGCAAAAAGATTTTCAGATATTGCAGCCTCAGAATATTATTGAGTTGGTTGATATTGTTTATAATTCGCATTTATTAATTACTAATACGAGTTCTATGCAATTTATTGCAGCAGGTACGGCAACACCCACTTTAACATTAATGGGCAGTGCTTCTCCTTTAAGATGGGGCTGTTTGGGTGAAGGATCACAGTGTATTAAAAATATGGAATGTGTGGAACAAATAAAAAAGTTTTCTTTTTCTAAAAATAAAGTAGCAAAAGAAAATGAAAAAATTGCCTATAATCATATTCAAGTAAGCATGGTATTAGAAAAAGTAAATGAAGTATTAGTAAATTAAAATTTATCTGCTTATATCTAATAAATTTTCTTTTATTTGATATAAGCAGATAAATGAGCGACAATATTTAAGTAAATAATATTTTAATTATAAACTTTCAGCAAAAGCAGCTGTTTTTGGAGCTAGGACATTAATTGAAGCTGCATTTTTTGTTATAGATTCGTTTAAATCAGCTGTATTAGCTAAACTCCACACTGGAGTTGTTCCAGCAGCGGTTCCTATGACATATAGTTCAATTGTTTGACCATTATCTAATTTTAATTTACGGGCAATAGCTCTTCCATTCGTATTTAGAATATCATTAAAATGATCTTTGACTTCAGTTTCTTTGATATTTTTCTTTAAAATAGGTGAAATAATATAATTCACACTATTTGAATAACCAGATGTTAAAATAACTTGATCAACATCGTATTTTACATTGTTGGAATCTGTTAAAATAACTTTTTTAGTAACATTATTAAAGTCTATAGCTGTAATATGAGAGTTTTCAGGATTTAAATGATATGTTGCTTGGTTATCAAAAATATCTTGATAGAATGCTGATTTAAAAACTTTATATCTAGCTTTAATATTTGGATCATTTAAAAATGCAGTTGAAGTTTTGTTTTTCTGTGCAAACCAATATAAGTTGCTAATGCTTTGATATAAATTTTGATTATTGACATCTTCATAAGCTTTATCAGGAGCAGCATCATATAAAAATTCAATTAATACATTAGCAGCATCGCCAGCGCCAACAACGGCAATTTTTTGTTTTGTTTTTAGTTTATTATAAACATTATCATTATATTTGTTTTTCCAATTTTCATTATATTTTATAAGATCATCAAATGTAATGACTTGTGGTAAACAAATTTTGTCCAAACAATTTTTAGCTAGTTGAATTTGTTCTTCTCTAAAATTTTTGTCAACAAAATTTTCAAATTTAGGAGTTCCTAACCCATTGGCAACAATTAATTTATTAGCATAAATTTCAGCATTGGTATCAATTTTTACTTTAAATAGTTTTGTTGTTTGATTGTATTCAAAATGACTAATTTGAGTATCTAAAAGAATATCAGAGTTAGCAGCAAAAGAATTTAGGACAATCGTTTGCCAGAGAAGATGAGCAAGAAAAAAGGTATCAGTAGGATTGCCTAAATCAGCTAAGGCTAAAGGGCTATTTGGTAAAACATTGGTAGACTTTGGAGCTGTAGGTCTATTTTCTGGGGAGTTTATTAAATAATCAGTGCTTTTAAAATGTTCAGCAATATTTTTTGCACCATCAATCATTAATATTTTAGCATTAGGATGTTTTAATTTATAATTTAAACTAAAAATAGATGCATGAACACCAGCTCCAATAATAATAATATCATAGTCAGATGTTGTCTTAGTATTTTTAGAAGGGTTGAAAATAATATTCTTTTTATTTTCATTAAAACTTTCGTGTAATTCCGTTGTTAATTTACGGATACATGATTTTTTGAATAAGGTATTATTAAAAATATTTTTTATCTTATTAATATTGTCAACATCTAATCTTTTTAAGATATAATTATCATCTAAATTACAAAAAGAACGTGTAGAGATTGATAAATTAATATTACTATTTGCTATTTCAAAGCTAGAAGTATTATTGTTATTTGGCGACTCATGATTTTTAGAATTATTGTTTTTTTCGCAGCTTGTGAAAATACTAAAAATTATTAACATATAAATTATATTTATTTGCATCATATTTGTATTTGTCCTTATTTTTAATAGGTGTTTTAATGATAAAATAATAAACGAATTTTTGATTTAAATTTTAATGTATTTAAAGTCAATATTATTTTGTTATTTTAAAGTTATTTTTAATTAATTATTCTGTAATTATATGGGTTGATATTTTATTTATTTGATATTATTGGATTATTTGTTTTATTATTGTTTATTTATTAAGGTTACATATATTTTCTATTTTAACTAATAACACCTTATGCTTGAGCCATAATTACTATAGAATAGTATTTGTTTTAAAACATTTATTTCACGGCTGTTACTTAATTGAATAAAGTACTATGCTCACTAACAAGTGCTAACAAACATATAATAGCTAGAATCCATAGCACAGGCGAAATAACCTTGGCTTTCCCAACCAGTACTTTTAGTAAAACATAACTTACAATACCCCATAACACTCCTTGAGTTATAGAAAAAGTTAAGGGCATTAGAACGATAGTTAAAAATACTGGAATAACATCATCGAGTTGGGTTGCATTGATGTTTTTTATTGTTTGACACATTAAAATACCAACTAATATAAGTACAGGAGTCGTTGCATAAGCTGGAACAATTGTAATTAAAGGAGCTAAAAAAAGACATGGCAAAAAACAGAAGGCAGTTACGATAGAGCTGAGGCCAGTTTTCCCGCCCGCTTGAATTCCTGCTGAACTTTCAATGTAAACTGTTGCTGGAGCAGTTCCAAAAAGGCTTGAAAATACAGATGCAATAGAATCAACTACTAATGTCTCTTTCAGTTTTTGTGGATTCCCGTTTTGATCGACAAATCCAGCACTGGTAGAAAGACCAATAATTGAAGAAATAGAGTCAAATAAATTTGTCATAAATATTGCAATAATAACAGGGATAAAGCTCCATTTTAAGGAACCTATTAAATCAAGTTTAAAAAAGTGTGAGTCAAAATCTGGTAAAGCAAACCAGGTTGTTGGAAATTCTATTTTATTAGTCAGTAATGCAATAGTTGTAACTAATAATATTGAAAATAAAAATGCGTAGGGCTTATTTTTATAGAATAAATAGAAAGAAACAAAGAAACCAAGTAGCCCAAGTGCAACGGTGTAATTAATTTCGCCTAGAGCGACATAAGTGCTAGGATTTGCTACAATTAAGCCTAGGTTTTTTAAACCAATAAATGCTAAAAACAAACCTATTCCACACGACATGGCATGTTTCATATTATTAGGTAATGCTTCAACAATTTTTTGTCGGATAGGAAAGATAGAAACAAGCACAAAAAGAATACTTGACCAAAAAATAAGGCCTAACGCAGTTGGCCAAGGGATTTTTTCACCAATAATTAAGGAGTAGGCAATAAAAACATTCAGCCCCATACCAGGAGCTAAAGCATAAGGGAGTTTTATATAAAGACCAGCAATTAAAGTCATAAGAAAAGAAATTAAGACAGTGGCTGTTAGTGTTCCTGCGATGGTCATTCCTGTTCCACTAGATGCCATGACCTGAGGATTTACTATAATGATGTATGACATTGTAAAAAATGTTGTCAGTCCAGCAATAACCTCTCGAGATAACGTATTTTTTTTGATACTCATGCTTTATTCATCCTAAAAAAAAAATTCTATACACTTTTTGTCAGTGTATAGAATTTTGTTAAGCGGATTTGCTATAAAAGGCAATAAAAAGTCGAAATTACATATCGTAATCCATGCCACCCATACCAGGCATGCCACCCATACCAGGCATACCACCCATACTAGGAACAGCGGATTCCTTTTTAGGTTTTTCAGAGATCATAGCGTTTGTTGTTAACAATAGGCTTGCGACTGAACTTGCATTTTGTAAAGCGCAACGAGTGACTTTAACGGGGTCAATGACACCAGCTTGGATTAAATCTTCATAGTTGTCTGTCAAAGCATTAAAACCAAAGCAAATATTGTTATTTGCTAAAATTTTATCAACAATAACACTTGCTTCATGTCCGCCATTGCTTGCAATGATCCGTACTGGTTCTTCAAGCGCACGGCGAACAAGTTCAACACCTGCTTGTTGTTCAGAGTTTTCAACTTTTAATTGAGTCAATTCTAATGAAGCTCTGGCAAGCGCCACGCCGCCACCTGCAACAATACCTTCAGCAACTGCTGCACGAGTTGCATTTAGGGCATCTTCTATACGATCTTTCTTTTCTTTTAATTCAACTTCGGTCGCTGCACCTAGACGAATAACTGCAACACCACCAGCTAATTTAGCAAGGCGTTCTTGAAGTTTTTCACGGTCATAATCAGAAGTTGTTTTTTCAATTTGACTTCTAATTTCAGCAACTCTTGCTTTAATATTTGCTTCAGAACCTTTTCCACCAGTAATAATAGTATTGTCTTTATCAATCACAATTTTATCTGCTTGGCCTAAGTCATCAATGGTTGTTGTTTCTAATTTCATACCAATTTCTTCTGAAATGACAGTACCATTAGTTAAAATAGCAATATCATCTAACATTGCTTTTCTGCGATCGCCAAAGCCAGGAGCTTTAACGGCACATACCTTTAGAGTTCCTGATAATTTATTTAATACTAATGTCGCTAAAGCTTCGCCTTCAACATCTTCAGCAATTATTAATAAAGGACGACCACTTCTAGCAATACTTTCAAGAAGTGGAACCATATCCTTCATAACTGAGATTTTTTTATCAAAAAGAAGAACAAAAGGATTTTCAAAAACAACTTCTAAGCGTTCTTGATCTGTTACCATGTAAGGAGAAAGATAACCACGATCAAATTGCATGCCTTCAACAACATCAACGTATGTTTCTAAGCCTTTTGCTTCTTCAACGGTAATCACACCATCTTGTCCTACTTTTTCCATAGCTGCTGCGATCATGTTTCCTATGGTTGAGTCGTTATTAGCTGAAATTGTTGCAACTTGGGCGATTTCTTTAGTGCCATTAACAGGGCGTGACACTTTTTTTAAGTTGGCAATAACAGTTTCAACCGCTTTATCCATGCCGCGTTTTAATTCAACAGGAGCATGACCAGCAGCAAGCATTTTAAAGCCTTCACGATAAATAGCTTGCGCAAGAACTGTGGCAGTTGTTGTGCCATCACCAGAGTCATCATTGGTTTTAGACGCAACTTCTTTTACCATTTGTGCGCCCATGTTCTCAAATTTATCTTCAAGTTCAATTTCTTTAGCCACAGTGACGCCGTCTTTAGTAATTAAAGGGGCACCATAGCTTTTTTCAATTAAAACATTGCGTCCTTTAGGACCTAAGGTGACTTTTACTGCATTTGCTAAAGTATTTACTCCAGATAAAATTTTCTTTTGTGCATTTTCATTAAAAGAAATCATTTTAACAGCCATTGATATTTTCCTTTTTAGAGTTTGTAAGAATGTATTGAAACTTATTTTTAGTAAAGACTAGGCTTCAATGACAGCAAGAATTTCGTCTTCTTTGATAAGCAAAAACTCTTCGCCCTCAATTTTTATTTCATTTCCACTCCATTTGCCAAATAAAACTTTGTCACCAACTTTTAAAGTAGATGATTGGCGTGTGCCATTATCAAGAATTTTGCCATTGCCTACTGCAACAACTTTTCCTTCAATTGGTTTTTCTTTAGCATTATCAGGAATGAGGATCCCGCCAGCAGTTTTTTGCTCAGCTTCAATGCGTTTTAAAAGGATGCGATCATTTAAAGGGCGAATAGTCTTGTTCATAAATTTCTCCTATTTAAAGGTGTTGTATTTGCCCACAAGTGGCATTAGTTATAGGCTAAACAGCATTGAGTCTGTGTCAAGTGGCGAGATAAATCGAACTAATTCTAGATTGGTTTACTAACTAGCCAAATAATCGAAAAGGAAGTGAAAGGAATGAAAGGTATTATACTTGCTGGTGGTTCAGGAACACGATTATATCCTTCTACATACTGCCAAAGCAAACAACTCCTTCCTGTTTACGATAAACCAATGATCTACTATCCGCTTTCTACTTTAATGATGGGTGGTATAAAAAACATATTAATTATTTCGACCCCACGAGATTTACCTTCTTTTCAATATTTATTAGGAGATGGATCTCAATGGGGAATTCAAATTGAATATGCAGAGCAAAAAAACCCTGATGGTCTTGCGCAAGCTTTTATTATTGGGGAGTCTTTTATTAAAAATGACAATGTTAGTTTAATTTTAGGTGATAATATTTTCCATGGACAAGGTCTTATGACTGAGTTTGAAAATTATGGGCGCACGCATACTGGTTGTAGAATTTTTGGTTATTCAGTGAAAGATCCTGAGCGTTATGGTGTTATTGAATTAGATAAAAATGGAAACCCCATTTCGATTGAAGAAAAACCTAACAATCCTAAATCTAATATTGCCATAACGGGGCTCTATTTATTTGATTCTTCTGTCTGTCAATATGCGAAAGAATTGAAGCCTTCAAAGCGGGGTGAATTAGAAATAACAGATCTAATAGAAATTTACTTTAAACAAGGAAATTTGCATGTCGAAGAGTTAGGTAGAGGAATTGCTTGGTTGGACACTGGCACTCACCGTTCATTGCTTGATGCTTCTTTGTATTTTGCGGTGTTAGAAGACAGACAAGGTTTAAAAATTGCATGTCCTGAAGAAATAGCATGGCGTAAAGGATTTATCACAGCAGAACAATTAAAAAATCTAGCTTTAAAAGTTACAAAAAGTGGTTATGGAGAATATTTGTTAAAAATTATTAATTTAAATAATTAATAATTTTATTATGATTTTTTAGATAATATTTTTTTGTCTTTTGAAGAATAAAGTAGCTTATTTAAGCTAAAAATTAAAAATATTTGCAAAAATTTTAAATTATAATTATATCATGTTAAAATACCATATCCGAATTTAGTAATGGTATTTTATCTTATTATAAAAAATATGAGTATTAAATATGTTTATGATGAAAAATGTTTTAGTGACAGGTGCAGCTGGGTTTATAGGGAGTAACTTTGTTAGATATTTATTAACTACAAATAAAGAAATTCAAATTATCAGTCTTGATAAATTAACTTATGCTGGGAATTTAAAAAATTTAG
>CAYSZE010000222.1:0-6962 GCA_964435255.1 uncultured Oligoflexia bacterium | reverse complement strand
CAGGGGTTTATGTTTATGTGGTTGGATTTAAAAAAATTTACGCAATTAGCCGTTTCAACTCTTGTACTTACATGCTCCCCAATAACATATGCAAGTGACTTAGTAACTGGTGCAGGTTCAAGCTTTATTGCCCCTGTCCTTTATAAATGGTCTGCTTCTTACAATAGTGAATTTGGCAAAAAAATAAATTATCAGTCAACGGGGTCGGGAGCTGGGATTAAGCAAGTCGAAGGCAAAATTGTTGATTTTGGCGCTACAGATATGCCCTTAAAAATTGCAGATTTAGAAGCAAAAGGACTTTTTCAATTTCCAGCTATTATTGGTGGGATTGTGATGGTCACAAATATTCCTAGTATCGCTCAAGGACAACTTATTTTAAATGCAAGAACGATTGCTGAAATTTATAGTGGAGTTATAAAATATTGGAATGATCCCAAAATTACTGCATTAAATCCTTCCTTAAATTTACCCAAGAAAAATATTGTTGTTGTTTATCGATCAGACGCTTCAGGTACGACTTTTAATTTTACATATTATTTGAATATGGCGGGAGAAGGTGTCTGGAAGGCAGGAAACGGCACAGCCGTCTCCTGGCCCGCAGGAATTATGGGTGTAGGTGGAAAAGGTAAAGAAGGAATCACCACAATGGTGAAAAGAGCGCCTGGTGCTATTGGTTATGTGGAATATGCTTATGCTATGCAAAATAAATTAGCTTGGGCAAGAATGCTAAATGCTGAAGGTAAAACTGTGCCAACACTCCCTGCAAATGAATTCACAAACGAAAAGAAAGTCAGTGAAGCCTTTAAAAAATCTCTACAGGCAGCGGCTTTAAATGCGAAGTGGGAAACAACCCCTGGTATGAATGTGTTATTAGCTAATCAAAAAGGAGCAGAATCATGGCCTATGACAGCTTCTACATTTATATTAGTATCCAAAAATCAGCAGAATCCAAAAATAGGGTTAGAAGTGCTTAAATTTTTTGATTTTGCTTTTAAAAAAGGCGCAGAATCAGCTCTGGCCTTAGATTATATTCCTATACCTGAAAGCACTTACCAATTTATCGAAAAAAAAAGGTCACATGATATCAAATCAAGTTATGACAAAAATGCATTGTGGAAATAAGTTTTAGTTTGAAGTTGAATTTCTTTTACTTGTCTAGTTGGAGTATTTTATTTTGGGTGATATTTTATTTTCAAATTTAACTAAAGGATTTGCATGGTTTGCATTTTTATTGCTAATGTGTGTCCTTTTTTCTTTATGTGTTGCGAGTGCACCTGCGCTTTATCAATTTGGTTTTCATTTTTTAATAAGTGATGTTTGGGATCCCGTGCATGGGCATTTTGGGGCATTAAGTGCCATTTGTGGAACTTTGATGACCTCAGTGATTGCTATGATATTAGGCGTTCCATTAAGTCTAGGAATCGCAATATTCATTTCTGAAATTTCTCAAGGTAAAATTGCAAAAACTGTGCGTACTTTAATAGATTTAATGGCAGGAATTCCTAGTATTATCTATGGTATGTGGGGATTACTTGTTTTAGCTCCTTTTTTATCCGATTATGTTCAACCAACAGTAACTGAAGTCTGTCAAAATATACCTATTTTAAATGAATTATTTGGCGGTCCGCCATTAGGAATTGGTATTTTTACTGCTGGGCTTATTTTAGCAATCATGATTATTCCCTATATTTCATCAACATTAATTGATATGTTCCGTTCAGTTCCTGCTGTTTTAAAAGAAGCTGCATATGGGGTAGGGGCTACTCGGTTTGAAGTTGTTTGGAAAGTTATCATTCCATATGTCAGAAAAGGCATGATTGGAAGTATTATGCTTGGTTTAGGCCGTGCTTTAGGTGAGACAATGGCAGTGACATTTGTTATTGGTAATTCTAAGGAGTTAACAAAATCATTGTTCATGCCTGGCACCACTATTTCTGCTTCTATTGCAAATGAGTTTAACGAAGCGACGGGGCACTTATATCCTGCTTCTTTATTAGAATTAGGAGTTATTCTTTTTGTTCTTTCATTTATTATTTTAGCTTTTGCGCGTTTGTTTTTATTAAGAATAAATAGAAAGAAAGCAGGTGCTTAAAATGAGAAGAACACAAGTTACAAGTCGTATTTCTAATAAAATTTTTCATTATCTTTGCTATTTTTCAGTTATCTTTGGAATTGCTGTTTTAAGTTCCATCTTTTATGCTTTAATTAAGCATGGTTTTCCCGCACTCAGTCTCAACTTTTTTACGGCAGATACACCTGCTCCCGAATCTTTAGGGGGAGGCCTTCGTAATGCGATAGTTGGGAGTTTAATTATTACAATTGCAGCTGTTGCTGTAGCTACTCCTGTTGGTATTTTAGCGGCTACATTTCTTTCTGAATATGCACGAGGTAAAAGGATTGCTTCGGTTATTCGTTTTGTAAATGACGTATGGTTAAGTGCGCCTTCCATTATAGTTGGGTTATTTGTTTATACGGTTGTTGTTCATCCTATGGGCAATTATTCTGCTTTTGCAGGAGCCATTTCGTTAGCAATGATTGCTTGCCCTATTATCACTCGTAGTGCCGAAGATATGCTGAATTTAGTTCCGAATGAACTTAGAGAAGCTGCGGTTGCTTTAGGTTTACCAAAGTGGCGTGTCATAGTGCATATCGCTTGGCGTGCATCTAAACAGGGAATTCTAACTGGAATTTTATTGTCCATAGCGCGTATTTCTGGTGAAACAGCACCTTTATTATTTACATCTTTGAATAATCAATTTTGGAGCACAAGTTTATCTCAGCCCATCGCAAATTTACCAGTGACAATTTATCAGTTTGCTATGAGCCCTTACCATAATTGGCAAGAACTTGCTTGGGGCGGTGCTCTCTTAATTACAGTATTTGTTTTATTTTTAAATATTTTAACTCGTTACTTTACAAAGTCTGGGGGAAAACGCTCATGAGTATTTTTTCTAATTTATTTAAACGCGCAGAATTTTCCGGACAAGCATCTTCTGGAAATTCCTCTGGTGAATTGGATAACTTGGTTGTGTTACGTGATAGTTCGCAAATAGTTATTCAAGATTTAAATTTTTACTATGGTAATAAGCATCGGTTAAAAAATATTAATATTTCTTTTAGAAAAAACAAAATTACTGCTTTAATTGGGCCTTCAGGATCTGGTAAATCTACTTTATTAAGAACAATAAATAGAATATACAGCCTCTATCCAGAGCAAAAAGCATATGGCAGTATTGTAATAAATGGCAAAAATATTTTAGATACAAATATTGATTTAAACGAACTACGGACAAAAGTAGGAATGGTTTTTCAAAAACCAACACCATTTCCAATGTCAATTTTTGAAAACATTTCATTTGCCATAAAAATGCACGAGAAATTAAGTAAGAAAGATTTACATGCCCGTGTTGAATGGGCATTACGTTCTGCCGCTTTGTGGGATGAAGTTAAAGATCATTTGCATGCTTCAGGTTTAGGTTTGTCTGGAGGACAACAACAACGTCTTTGTATTGCAAGAACAATAGCCGTAAAACCTGATATTTTATTATTAGATGAACCTTGTTCAGCTTTAGACCCTATATCTACACAAAAAATAGAACAACTGCTAATGGAGTTAAAGAAAGATTTTACTATTGTGATGGTTACTCATAATATGCAACAAGCTATGCGTGCAAGTGATGACACAGTTTTCATGACAAATGGTGAAATTGTTGAAGCTTCCGATACAAAAACATTCTTTTCAAATCCTAAAGACAAACAGTCTTTAGACTATGTTCACGGTAAATTTGGTTAATAATATTTTTATTTTCTTTAATTTCTCTTTTTGTCTGCTAGTAATAGACTTCATTATTAATAAGTTTGTTTTTTATATTATTTAATTGATATTTGCCAGTCGTAATTCTTACTTCATACATTTCTGTATAAATTATAAATTTCCACTCGGTCATAGATTCGAAAAATAAGTTTACAGTAGTTTTGTTAGAAAATTTTAAACAAGATAATTAGTGTTAAGAATGATAAAATAAATACTGTACTTATGCACAATATTTATTATCTTTTATGGAAATGAATATTTTCTTTTAATTTTTTACTTTCTGATTTAATCCAATCTAAATATGGTTCAATATATGTGTTGATACTTTTTTTGTTTTTACATATATGCTCTTTTTCTCCTTCATTTGCATGAACTACTCCAATTGTATAAAATTGATTGTTATCTTTTATAAATAGAGGCCCCCCAGAATCTCCTTGCCAAATGCCGCTAGCTTGTCCTTCTACAAATAAAAAAACATTACGAGGATCTTCATGGAAATGTTCAGAAATAAAGGGGGTAAACTGTTGTTTATAAAATGTTGCTAATGAGTTTTCTGCAAATGGAATAAGTAAAAATGTCATGAAATCTGTTTCATGGAGATGAGCTATTCCCCATCTTTTTATTCGGGTTTGGCTTTGATCATAGTCATCTGTTTTACCATAACCAACAAAATAAATAGTTTCTTCATCATTTAATTTAGTACTAATAGGAACAGGTTTGGCATGAATTTGTTTTGCTGATTTTTCTGTATAAATTAAAGCAAGATCGGCAAAATTGCATTTATTTATTGCTTGGTATTCACGGCTATCATTTTTACAGTTTTCAGAGTAAAATGGGTGGATAATAATTTCTTTGACATTTGTTTTAAATTTTTCTTTAACAGAGTCGTATGCATCAAATACAGAGTGATGTGTTGAACTGATTATATAAGTATTTTCTATTTCGTTTTGTAATTCTATTTCACTGCTTGTAATTCTTTTTATATCAAAGCAGTGCGCTGCTGTTAACACAATGTGTTTGCTTATATAAGTTCCTGTACATAAACCAGAAGGTGTTACTAAGGAAACCACACCTTTTGCAGCAGGAAATGCTTTAGCTGTAGAACGATCAAAAGAACACCCATCAATAATTTTATTTTGCTGAAAATCTGAACTTAACAAATCAATACTACAATTTTTTTCAATTGAGGTGTCTTTTTTTTCTTTTTTCATGCAAGCAGAAATTAGAAATTGAGTGATTAAGAAAAAAAATGTATATAGCTTGTAAAATTTCATGCAATTTCCTTGTTAATTATTTTATTTGTTACAAAATGTAACAATTGTATAATTATTAATATAATAATTAAAATTATATAATAAATTTATGAAATTTTATTTTTATAGTATGTAAAATATAAAAAATATTAGTTGTTTTGTTTTATATTTAAAATATAAATATTATTTTTTAGTAAATTTTATATCTATATAATATTTTATTTAAATAATGTATATTTTTAAATTTATATTTATTTAATTATTTATTATATATTATTAATATATTAAATAATTAAAAATTTTAGGAAAAAAAAATATAATATTTATATATTTATAAATAACGAAATAAAATAAGTTATAACAATAGAATAATCTGTCAATTTGTAATTTTAATATAATTTCAAAAATATATAAAATTAAATTTGCAATTTTATAAAATTTTACTGCACAAAAAAATATGCATTTTTTTTTTATCAAAATAGTTATGGTTTTATTTATTTGATAATACGGAATAAACTTTCAAAAACGACTGTCTTTTGCAGTTTTATAGGAGTAAAAGAAATCATTTCATTTTCTTCTTTAATAATTTCATTTTGGATCATGTCAGCAATTAAGACTTCGCCATCTTGCCGGCCTAAATCTGTTTGCAGTAAAATAGCGATTTCGGCGCGTTTAAATTTATTTTGATTGTTGTTCTTTCTACTTATTCTTGCCAGAGCTGACATCCAGGGGTGATATTTTTTGGGGATAAATAAATTGCTACCTTTTTTGAATACATTAAGAGAAAATACTGCAAAATCTTCTAATAATTGTGGGCTTGGATTGTTAATAATTTTACCATATTTTTTATCTTCAACTTCTTTAATTAAGCCACAGTCATTAAATGCTTTATAAATATTTTCTAAATATTGAAACTTTTTCATTAAAATATTTTCAGCAATGGTTAGAAAATCTGTTGTTACTAATATGTTCATATCTAAGTCATTTTTAATGGTTGCTTTTCTTGCGAAAGTTGCTAATAAATTTGCCAATTGTGCTGCGTGATGATGTGATGTTCCTATATTTCTTAATAAGTTTTTCTCATTTAATTTGGTAGATATCAGTAATTCATTCACATGTTTTAAGCGGCTGATAGCATCTTTCATGACAGCCTGGCTCCAGATAGGAAGCGATTTAAAAGCTTCACTTAATCCTTCATTTTGATAAAAAACAGCAACTGTTTGTGTAATTGCCCGAGCTGTTGCTGTGCGGGGTTCTTTGGAAAATAAAGTAATCGTTCCAAGCACGTCCCCTGCTTTTAATGTCCCAAGAGTGATTTCTGTATTTTCGCGTAAACGATAAATTTCAATTTCACCTTCTTGCACATGATAAATGCCGTTGGTTGCGTCGCCTTCATTAAATATGATTTGTTTAGGGGAAAAAGTTAAAGTCTCAGGTTTCATGATGCGCCTTTCCACGACGGAGGTAGCGCAGCTTTTAGAGCTTCAACAATTTCTTTTCTATTTAATTTACCAACATAGGCATCAGCACCCGCCTGTTTTGCCCGATCACGATTGACGTCACCAGTAAGACTGGAATGGAGAATTATTGGCATTTTCTTTAATTTTTCACTGCTTCTTATTCTCTTAACAAAAGAATAGCCATCTAATTTTGGCATTTCAACATCGCTTACAATAAGTTGAACTTTGCTAAGATCTGAACCCGATTCTGCTGTATTTAAATCATTCCAAGCTTGTTCAGCATTGGTATATTCAATAATATCAAGTTGCATACTGCGTAATAATTCACAAATAGCTCGTCTTGCTGTTGGTGAATCATCGACAACTAAAATAAGAGGTCTTGTTGAATTATTTGCAGGCATACCTGCCGCATTAGCTTGTGCACCTTGAATAACT
>CAYSZE010000221.1:0-2824 GCA_964435255.1 uncultured Oligoflexia bacterium | reverse complement strand
AAATTTTGACTATTTTCATATTTTTTAGAGACAATTAACATACTTGGAGAAGAAACTGGATAGTCCGTTATTTCAGAACTTTTAATAGATTGTGTATCAGTTTTTTCAAATTTTTTCATTTCATATCTTAATACTTGTTTTACTTCTACAATAGCATCAATTCTGTTATTGATTAATTTAAGAATTAAAGAATTATGATCGTTCGATTCTTCATATTTAATACCATGTTTAATAAAATCAGTTACGTAAAGATTACCTCGTAAAGTTCCAACTCTTATACCTGCATTTTTTATCTCTTGAAAACTTATTTTGCTTGGAAATTTAAAATTATTAGACTTAAAAAAAAGATGTGTATCTATTAAAAAATACAAAGAATCAGAATATAAAAATTTTTTACCTCTTTCCTTTGTGTAACCATAAGGAAAAGCGGCAAAAGCTTTTCCAGTTTCTACTAAATATTCACACCTCAGCCAAGGTAAAAATTCTATTTTACATGTCAATTTAGCGTCAGCACAAATGCTCATTACAATTTCAGTTGCTAAACCTTTCTGAGGCATTGTACTTGAACTAAAAGGAGGATGTTCACCAGTTAAAAAAAGAAGTTCATTTTCCTTAGCTAAAACTCTAAACGAAAACAAAGTTAAGATCATTAAAACTAAAGAAAATAGTTTTCTCATTCTTTCTCCTAACGAACTTAACTTCAAGAATGGTTAAAATATAATATCAAAATTTTAACTTAAACTGTTAGGACTTCTTTTTCTTTTTGAGCACACAACTCATCTACTTTTTTAACATAAGAGTCTGTGAGCTTTTGCACTTCATCACTAGCGCGTTTAACTTCATCTTCAGACCAACCATGTTCTTTTTGAAATGCTTTTGCTTTTGTATTTCCTTCTTGGCGATGATGACGGACAGCTACTTTTGCTTCTTCCCCAATTTTCTTAACTTGCTTTGCAAGATCTTTCCGGCGATCTTCAGACAAAGCAGGAATAGGAATACGAATAATTTTACCGTCGTTATTAGGAGTTAAACCTAAACCAGAGGTTAAAATAGCTTTTTCAACGCTAGAAAGCATACTTTTATCAAAAGGGTTTACAGTAATTAAACGTGCTTCTGGTGTGGCAAGAGTCGCTATTTTAGTTAACGGCATAAGTGAACCATAGGATTCAACGCGAACATCATCTAGCAAAGAAGCCGATGCTCTCCCAGTTCGCACTTTTTGCAAATCAGATTGCAGAGATGAAATTGTTTTTTCCATGCCTTCTTTGACTTTATTTATTAATTGATTTTTATCCATGTTAAATTCCTTTCATAAAAAGCCGTAAAAACAAAAAAGCAGTCATAAACTGCTTTTTTATAAAAAACCTATACTACAAATTACCAACCTACGCTGCTTCTTTTAAAGTTTTTTCTAATTTTTTCAATGCCACTCCAGACAAGTTCGCCAGTAGAAATATTTACCAACTTCATTTCAATTTGGTATTGAACTGAGCTTTTACCACCTTGTTTAGAAACTATACTAGAAATGGCACCAGATAAGAAGAAATCGGCTCCAAACTGATTGCCAGGACCTTTGACTTGATTTTTCTTTACCACCCCTGATTGTTGATATTTATATTCATTTAAGATTTTTTTCCGCGCATCTCCATCAAGGAAACGAACCTTGCCATCTTTTAAAATTTGTGAACGGAGATCTTCAAATAAAGCTTTTGTATCAATTATTTCACTGGTTCTATTTTCCATGTCATCAACTAAAACAAAGGGTCTTTCAGAAGATTTTTTTTGCATATCTTCACGCCAATTTTGAACCCAAGGAGCGGCAGACATTTCATTTACCATTTTCTGTACTGTTAATGTTGCATCTGTTGGATTCCATTTATCATCCAGAATTTGAGCCTGATTCGCATCACCATAATCACCTTGAAAGGATGCACAGCCAGAAAAAGCAATTGAAATTGCTACTAAAAGAGGTGATATGTACAAAGCTCTCTTTGAATTTAACATTTAAAACCCTTTCTATTTTAATAACAAAAAGCAACATAGATATTTTTAAATATACCTAAATCGAACGCACTTAAGTATATGCTCTTTGCAAGGACACTTGCAAGACCTTAGCTTCATGCATAATGTTCTCTTGGTTTTATAAACATAGCTATATCGAGGATAACTATATGGCAAAAAAAACACCTATTGACGTTGGTAATCACCTAGAATTTGATTTTTTAATTATAGGTGGTGGTGTTGCTGGAGCTTCTGCGGCTTTAAAACTCAGTCAATTGGGAAAAGTTGCTTTATTAAGTAAATAAACACTGTTTGATTGCAACACCCGCTGGGCACAAGGAGGTATAGCTTCCGTGCTAAGTGAACATGATAGTTATGAAGCACATACACAAGACACCTTAATTGCAGGTGATGGCTTATGTCATGAAACAACAGTTAGAAAAGTGGTTGCCGCAGGACCAACCGCTATAAAAGAACTAATTGCAATGGGTGTTCCCTTTACGCCAAAGGATCCCACAAGCCAACTTGATTTTGATTATCATTTAACCCAAGAAGGTGCACATAGTGCAAGGCGCATTATACACGCAGATGACATGACTGGTGAAGCCTTACAAAAAACATTAATTACAAAAATATCAGTCAATAATAATATTTCAATTTTCGAATATCATACAGCTATTGATCTTATCGTAACAGATAAAGTATGTCCCGATTTTTCTCGTAATAGAGTATTAGGCGCATATGTGATTAATGATAAAGAAAATATTATTTCAGCTATTCTTGCTAAAGCAACCATTTTAGCAACGGGAGGGCATGGTAAACT
>CAYSZE010000220.1:0-25552 GCA_964435255.1 uncultured Oligoflexia bacterium | reverse complement strand
GCTCCTGCTGATGCAGCACAAGCTCCTGTAGCTCCTGCTGATGCAGCACAAGCTCCTGCGGCTGATACAACTGCTCAAGCTCCTGCTGAAGCTCCTGCAGCTCCTGCTGAAGCTCCTGCAAAATAATTTATTTTTAAATATTTTTTGAAAAAGCCAGTTTTAATAACTGGCTTTTTTTTATTTGCGCCATTTTTAACCGCAAAAATATACACTTTAAAGTTTATTTCATTCTTTTTAATAAATTTAAATTTAATAAGTTATAATCCTAATAATTGCATAATTATAAATATTTTTATTTAATTTTAGGAGAAGAATTTGAAAAAAATAACAAGTATTTTACTTTTTGTAATTTTTCTAACTAATTGCGAAAAAAAATCAAATCAATCTTCCAATACAGATGAAAAAACGAGTGCCAGTAGCCCTGCAAAACCAACACCAACACCAACGCCAACACCAACGCCAGGTGGAGGCGTTACAGATCATGTTGAAAAAGACTGCGATGCTACAGATTTCGCTAAAATTGATCCTATAAACTCTATAGTTTTAAATAAAAAAGATGTTGAAAATTACTACAAGAAATATATCGTAAATTTAGAGCTTACAAGAACAACAGGATCAACTTATTATTGTACAGGTTGGGCATTTGAGAAAAATTTAATATTAACAGCAGGACATTGCTTCGTTGATGATACAAAAGGTTTTGTGAAAGAAGTGTTATCTGATTTTAAGATGACAAGAGGTATTATTAATCCAGCAAAACCTAATCCTATTGCCGTTGAGACACGAACCTTAAAAAATGATGTTGAAAAATATATGGCTCATCCTAATTTTGATGCAACTGGTACCTTAAATGACATTGCATTTATTAAATTAAAAAACACAAATTCATTTAAAATAACTTCATTTAAGCCCGCATCTTATTTTAGAGAGACCCAAAATATGAAGCATTGCACATTAGTAAACAGCTTTGGCTTCACTTCAAAAGTTTTAAAAGAAAGTTATATTGTTAAAATGACACCTAAAGGTATTGCTTCAAATGGCTATACACCAGCTGATCTTGAAAAAATGATTTGTATGCACGAAAAAATGGCTAGTGGAGATTCTGGTGGCCCATTGCTAACTTTAAAAAATAACAAACTATATGTTATTGGAGTGTTAGCAGGATTTGCTGGTTGCCCTGGAGACAATACAACTTATACATCAATCTCATCTTTTGCAAAATGGATTAAAAAAGAAACGGGCATCGATTTATCTCATGATTAAATGGTCACTTTATTTTCAATCCAATGCCGAATTTCAGTTATTTCATTTTCAAATTCCGAATGTATTCTTAAACTCATAAACTCATGAAACAACTTATCAATAATATTTGCTAACAATTGAGTTGAAAGAATTCGTTGAGTAATATGTGCTTGAGAGTCAGCCTCTGAAATAGTTGGTAAACGTACATTTCTTAAAGATAAATCTTCACCAACAATTGAAAAACTCCATTGTCTTTGAGAGTCTTGTAAAATAAATTATGCTTCATGTACAAGTTTTCCAGTTCCCAGAGCACTTCCTGCTTCATAGGCATATGCTGGCGTTCCTCCTTTTAAACTATTTTCGCGCACGGAACCATTTGTACTACTAAGAACTATTTTATCGTCAATATATAAATGAAATGTCCCAAAATCTCCAATGGTTAACTTATGATTGTGAGTTTCTGTTTTAAACCAAAGCCAAGTCAAAAACTCTCGCCCTAAAAAAGACCGATTGGTTTGCAAAAATCTTAACTCGTCATAAATGGTTTCTGATGACATAAAAGCTCCAAAGTGAAAACGCGCTTTTGCGTTTTTAATTAAGATACATTAATACTGTAAAAGTTGTTCGGCAATAACACGCTCGAGGATTTATACCATGGATTCTATGGATCAAATTTTTAACACAGCCAAAACTTGTTCCCAATTAGCAAAAAAAATGTGCCTTGAATTTAAACATGGTATCGATCCACAAACTTTAAAAAATGATAAATCTTGGGTAACAGAAGCTGATAAGAATATTGAACAAGCTTTACGAAAAATCATTCAAACAAATCATCCATCACACTTCATACTTGGTGAGGAACAGGGAGGAGAAATAGGTGAAGATGAAAATTCATACACTTGGATTCTCGATCCTATTGATGGAACATTTAGTTTTGTTCATAATATTCCTTTTTATTCTTCATTAATAGCAGTTTTGAAAGGAAAAACTCCCGTTATTGGTTTTGCTTCCTTACCAGCGTTAAATATTACTATGAGCGCAATGAAAGGTAAGGGAACATTTATTAATGATCTTCCTTATAATAGAACTAAATTAGTTGGGCATGCGGCAATTGAAATAGTTGCAACAGCAGATCCCTATCGCTTTTATTTAGAAAATAAAGCTGATTTCATTAAAACTCTTTACAGTGAGCAGTATAAAACAAGAACTTATCCAGATGCCCTTGGTTACTATTTATTGTTAAATGGTTCTGTGCGTGCGTTTATAGACCCTAAAGTAGAAATTTGGGATGTAGCTCCTTTTCATGTCATCATGCCTGAAGCAGGATTTGCAATTCATACTTGGGCTGGCAATAGAATTTTGCAAAAAGGGAATAGTATTTCTTATCCAGTGCATGAGCAAAATTTGCCCATAAATTGTGCAGATATAGTTGAACTCACTAAAAAATTTGCTTAAAATATTATTTAATCAACTTTTATTTTAATAATTTAAACAAATCATGCTTTTTAGGAGATCATGTTTATGAAGAAAATAAAAATACTTTATTTCAAAACATTGATCCATTCTATTTGCATTTTTATCATTTTTTCGAGCTGTGTTAGTTTTCAAGATAACGAAAATATTCTTGAAAAAAGTAGTAAAGAAACGCCACACTGGACTAGTGAAACCTGGCAAAACCATTTCTCTAATGAATATATTTATCTTGTTTACAAAAAATCAGATATTTATAATTTACATCTTGGTCTTAAACAAGCTCAAGCTGCTGCTAGCCTACAAACTTCGTATTTGATCATGCATAAAATCCAATCAGATTTACTAAATAAGTTAACAACTTCTAGTACTGCAAATAAAAAAAAGTATGAATCAATTATCATAGAATTATCGCATGCCATTAGAGAAAATAGACTTTCCATTCATCCTCAGCCAGCCACTCCCAAAGATATCTATTGGGAATACCGGCAACGAGATACTGACAACGGCCCAGAAAGATTTTATATAGTATGGGTTTTGCTGACGGTTCCGAAACTTGATTACGAATCTGCTTTACTTCACACAGCTCGTAATTTAATAAAATCGGAACAAAAAGATATAGTTGATCTGGGACAAAATATATTACAACAAATGAGTCCTAGGTAATCTGAACTAAAGCATTTTTGAATTAAGGTGAAATATGGATAAAGCTTCAAAGTGGCTCGTCATTACAGAAAAACCATCAGTAGCTGGTGATCTTGCCAAGGCATTAGGTGGGTTTGAGAAAAAAAACGATCACTATGAATCTCCGCATTATTATATCACCTGGGCGGTAGGCCATTTGCTTGAACTGCTTGAACCTGAAGAGCTCGATCCTAAATACAAACGTTGGTTGCTTCAGGATCTCCCCATTCTTCCTATTGAGTTCCAATACAAACCTAAAAAAGGACAAACGGAACGTCTAAATCACATAAAAAGCCTTGCTAAAAAACAAGATGTCGTTGGGTTTATTAATGCTTGTGACGCGGGTCGAGAAGGTGAACTCATTTTTAGAGAAATATTTGATTTCTGTGAACAAAAAAAACCTTCAAAAAGATTATGGTTACAAAGTATGACTCCTGAAGCTATTCGCACAGGATTCAAATTAATGAAACAAGGCAAAGAATATGATCATTTAGGAGATGCTGCGCGTTGTCGTGCTGAAAGCGATTGGCTAATAGGAATGAATGCCACCCGAGCAGTAACGAAACGATTAAAGTCACGCAATACTAAAGGAGTTTGGTCTGTTGGTAGGGTTCAAACACCAACTTTAGCACTGATTGCCAAAAGAGAATTAGATCATTTAAAGCATCGTCCCCAACCTTATTTTACGCTTGAGGGGCGTTTTTCAACGCCTACGCACGAATATTCAGGTACTTGGTATGATCCGCATTTCAAAAAACCAAACATTGATGAAGATGATTTGGTATTCTATGCAGAAAAAGAAGATCGTATTTTTGCCAAAGACAGACTTACTGAAATTTTAAATGACTTTGAAGCACATAAAAAAAAGGCGACTGCTTCTGAAACAAGAAAAGAGTCAAAAGAAATTGCCCCACAATTATTCGATTTAACTCTTTTGCAACGGGAAGCAAATAGAAAATTAGGAATGTCAGCTTCACGCACATTACAGGCAGCCCAAAGATTATATGAAAAACATAAGTTGTTGACTTATCCTCGTACTGACTCGCGTTACTTACCTGAAGACTATCTCGATAACGTAACAAATGTGATTAAAGAATTTTCTGCTATCCCAACAGAATTTTCTAAAGCTTGTCAGAAAATAATGAAAACAGGATTATTAAATAAAGACAGAATATTTAATAATAAATATGTCTCAGACCACTTTGCTATTATACCTACAGGCCAATTTCCAACAGAAAAATTAGATGGTGACGACGCACGTATTTATAATTTAGTCTTAAAAAGATTCTTAGCCGCTTTCATGTCACATGCTATCTGGGCAAAAGTAGAAAGAATTACTAAAGTCGGAGAGCAACATTTTCGCACGCGCGTGCAAGACTTACAAGAACCAGGCTGGCGCGAAGTTTATGGGCTAGATACCGAAGAAGAAAGCAAGCTTCCTAAACTAAATGAAAAAAATCCAGAAAGCATCACATCAGTTCAAACAGAAGAGCTTTTAACCATTACAAATGCAACAAAACCTCCCGCACGGCTCACAGAGGCAAAATTACTCTCGCTTATGGAGCATTGTGGCAAGGCCATCGCAGATGAAGAAATAGCTGAAGTTTTAAAAGATAAGGGCATAGGTACTCCAGCGACCCGTGCAGAAATAATAGAAAATTTAATTGCCAAAGAATATGTAAACCGGACAGGAAAATCTTTGCGCGCAACTTCTAAAGGTATCCGATTAGTAGATGTTTTAAGTCGTATTCCCATTGATATGCTTTCAAAAGTAGAATTGACGGGCGAAATAGAATATGACTTGCGTAAAATGGAAAAAGGTCTCAAAAAAAGAACCGAATTCATGCAAGAAATGTTTGATTTCACCTCTTCAATTGTGGATAAAGCAAAAACTTTTGAATACGATGCCATTTATAAAAACGATACCTCCCTTGGCAAATGTCCTGTTTGTAAAAAAGGAAAAGTGTACGAAGGTTTCTGGGGTTACAAATGTAATTTAGCGGTTAATACAAAAGAAAAAGAAGAAAATGAATGTAACTTTATTATTTGGAAAGAAAAAAACCAAAGATATATCGATAGAAGCCTGGTCGAAGAAGTTTTAACAAATAATGTTGCTGGTCCATTTGAATTTAGCAACTCTAATGGAACCTCTTTTCATGAAGAATATTTAACCATTTCTCCCGTTAAAGGTATTATTTTTTGTGAACAAGATGGAACACCAAAAGAATCAATGACAGGTTACGATCTTGTCATTCTGCATGAAGAATTTTTGCCAGAAACTTTCTTAAAAAAACCAGGGACTATCAAAGTCACAGAAACGGCTTACATGTGTGAGTTTGGTACACCCGAACCGCCACAACCAAGCGAAACAAAAGAAGGAGAAATAGCAACCGATTCTCCTCCTAAAAAAACGAGAAAAAAGGCGACTACCAAAAAACCCGCTAAACCTAAAAAAGTTAAAAAACATATGTCGCGTATGCCGCGCATTTTATGTGGAAAAGAAATGTCTCTTGATGACTATAGATCCTTTATTTTAACAGGTTCTACCCCTCCTATTGTTGATTTCAAATCTAAAAAGGGTCGCCCCTTTGCCGCAGCATTACATTTAAAAGAAAATGGCAATTTTGAATTTAAGTTTGTCTCACGCAAAGCGTTATTAGGTGAAGATGCTGCTACAACTCCTAAAAAAACAACTAAAAAAACAACAAGCAAAGCAAAAGTAGTTAAAAAGACTAAAAAAACTTCAGAAGAAGCCACTGAATAAATTAACTGTGCAACACGTGAAAAGCATGCTTGGATATAGAATTCAGAGAAGAGCTGACTTGACTTTTAGGAAATTACATACTATTTGCTTCATTCACGATTGTGGCAGGGTAGCTCAGCTGGTTAGAGCGGAGGTCTCATAATCCTCAGGTCGGTGGTTCAAGTCCACTCCTTGTCACCATTTCTCTTTTCCTAAAGTTTAATTTACTTAAACTTATCTTTTTATCGCTTAAAGTTTAATATGCTGTCATAATTAAATTTGTACTTTACAAGGTTCTTGTTATAAAACTTTGAATAATTTCTGAAATCTATTTTTTCCCAATATTCTTTTTTACCTAAAATAGGTTCATATTTTTTTAAATTTTGCAGATCAATAATACCCATTTTTGACCGAAAATGACTCCCCTCAGTTTTATAAAAATCAAGACCGTGAAAATAATCAAACAACATAATACTGACCCATGCCCCTTCCATAAAGTGCCCGCCCACTGATGCCACTATCTTTTTTTCTTTAATTGCTTCTAGACCTATTGTGCTCCAATCAAAACTACCAGTAATGATATTTAACCCATTTTTTTTAGCTTCTTCATAAATGCCAACAGCAATATTATCGCTTGCTGCCCAATAGGATTTTGTTGTGGGGTATCTTTTATATACAGATAAAAACCTTTCAACTGCAATTTCTCGCGACCAGTTGGGAATAAAAACCAACTGATCCAATTCGACATCTTTATTTTCTTTAACAAAACGCTCTATTCCATTTGCTCTTTTAATTGCAGCCTGATCCGCAATATTTCCAGAAAAAGCAATAAAATGTTTTTTTCTATCATCAGAGTATTTGGTCACAGCAACAATTCTTTTTGCTAGATCATAACCAGCTTGCTCATTGTCAGGAATCATTTCTCCCAACCAATTTTTTAATTTTTCGCGGGGCAATCCGTTTTCATGTGGATCAATAAATGTAGCATTATAGATAAAGTATTTAACATTGTTATCTTCACAAATTTTTACCGTTTTAGAAATACTATTTTTAAAATTCATTATAATAAAGGCATCAAATTTTTTACTCTCAATTGCTCCTTTAACTAATTCTGGCATTAAATAATGATCACCATTGGCAAAAAAAACTTCAATATTAAAGCCCAAATTTTTTCCCGCTGCTTTCGCAAATGCTTCTGTGCTGGCAAAAAAAGGATCACTTTTATCACGTGCTGCAAATATGGCAAAATTCAATTTTTTTTCCGCAAAAGCAAAAGTAGTTAGAAAAAAGAAGGAATATATGGCTATCATTATTTTTAACATATCAATTCACCCCCATATCATATATTATATGGATCTTTTAATGAAATTTTATATTATTTTAGAAAAAATTCCTATTCCTACTTTTATTTCTTGTGGTGTTTTGCTTGGTTAAAAAGTCTGACGTTTCTTTAAAGGATGTTCAGTCAATATGCTCGACTACTTTCCAATTTATAAAGAAAAGGATCACCACTCTAAAACTTTGGCAAGAATTAACCAACCCTAGTCACAGAATACCAGACTTATAAAACAAAGTAACCTCTTCATAATTCTTTAATGTTTTTATTAATAAAATAATAAAATATAGTAAACTTCTTACCTATATGAATATATTTTAAAAGAATGTCACTTGCAGCAAGTAATGGTATAATAATATAGATTAGGATATTTACTTGCCAAATGAAGGATTCAAAATGGGGCAATCACAAAAACTAAAATACTATATTTTAAATATACTTTGTTTACTCATGTTAACTTGTCCACTGTTACCCTGGATGTCTTATGGTGTCGGCTCAAAAACAGGGCTAGATGTCGGTGGAAATTCGGTTCTCTTTATCCTTCTCATGTCTTTAATTATGCTTATTTTTTCTTTTATCCATGTCAGAACCAGCAAAGCAAAGAAATTTTTCCAGTATGTTTTACTTTTGCTTTCATTAGCTATTACTTTCATTTACTATTACCAGCTAGCGCGTATAGCCTACCAAACGACTATAGCTAAAAATTTACCCGTAGAAATGTTTGGAGTCGTTTCTTTAGCAACCAATCAAATAAAAATTGGTTACGGTCTTTGGCTTGGAAGTAGTGCTGCATTAATAGCGACTATTTTTAATTATTTAGCAATTAGAATGAATAAAGGGTAATTTAGGTGGATCATGCAATTTACAATAATAGATAATGTTTTTGATATCTATCCAGAAGCAATTGCGCATCCTATTAATTGTATTGGTATTAGCCATGATCCTTTTAGTCGAAAAATAAAACGCATTTGGCCAGATTACTATCGTGAATATGCTAGAGCGTGTATTCGAAAACAATTAAAACCTTATCATACTTATCATTATAGTATTTTTGCTTTATTTGGCACAAACCATATCTTAACAATGACTATTAGAAACAACTGGCAAGAAAAAATAAAACTCGAAAATTTCGATCCCCTCATAGAATCTCTTTTGGCGCATTGTCAAAAGCAAAAAATAAGCAATATTGCAATTCCAATTATTGAAGACATTCCTCAAAACTGGTATGAAAATGAATTCATAAAACAAAAAAATAAATTTAATAACTTATCATTATCAGAAATATATTTTTTTAAAAACGCTTAATTATCTATTATTCAGACATAAGAAAAATAACAGGACGTACATCATCTTCGTCGGTGGATTCCCAATATTGCACTAATACTTTATAAGTTAAAATACCAATTTCACCTTCACCAAATAAGACATAAAATATTGCTTGTTCCATTGCATTTTGTCTAGCAAGACCTAAATAAATAGCAATCGGATCAATTTGTTCACTAATATAAGCAATAGTATTAGGTAATGCAACAGCACCTGAAACTTCAATCAAATAATTAGTACGGTTATTCTCCATTTTGGAAACCTTAATAACCAAGGGAGTTTCAAATTCACTGCGATCATCTCGTAAAGTAATAGTTAAAAATGCTAATGGTGACTCACATTTATAATATTGCTTTATTTTTTCTTCTTTACGTTTAAACCAGCTTTTATCGCCAAATGAGATCGGAACCAAATTAACTTTCTTATTTCTAATTTCTTCCCATAGTTTTTCTGATTCAGAGCCTAAAAAAGTATGAGATTCCACTCTTAATTCAAAGGCTCTGCGCCAACGGCTTATAGCACTTGCTAACAAAATAGCTATAAAGAATAAAAAAGCTATTACAAGCCCATCGGGTCTAATTTTAATATTATCAATTAATGTATAGGTAAAAACTAAGGCAACCATTGCAAAATATACTATTTTAAACTTAATTCTTTTAGATGGATTTAATTTTGATTCCTTTTTTAAAGCAATTGTTACTGCAATTGTAGCTGATAAAATTAAAGCTAACACCCCAGTGGCATAAGCTCCAGCTTGCGAATTCACATTTGCATCAAATACAACTAAAATTAAAACACTAATTAAGGTTATTAATATAACTAAAGGTCTGCGAAAGGAAGCCCATTGCGGCGCCATACCAAAACGAGGTAAATATCTTGGAATGATATTTAACAAACCAGCAAGAGCAGAAGCTCCTGCAAATCCTAGAATTATAATAGTTGAAAAGTCATAAATAGTACCAAACAAGTTACCTATATACTTATGCGCTAAAAAAGATAAAGCTCTACCAGAAGCTTCTCCACCATCAACAACTTGTGATTGTTTTAACAAGACAGATGTCACTATACTTGAGAAAATAAGATAAGCTGACATAATAAGAGCAGAACATAATAATAAATTTTTTGTTCCTTTTATACGAGCTAATGGAACATAACTTATTAGTCTTTCATGCTGACTTTCAACTCTGCTCCGCCCATTATTAATAAGAGGCATGACGGATACGCCAGTTTCAAATCCGCTTAAACCAAGTGCAAGTTTAGGGAATGCTAAAGCTGATATAATAAAAAGCCCAAACCAATCGACTTTAAAAATAGGAGCATGTAACCAGTGATAAAATAATGCTGGATTTTTAATAATAACAGAACCTGAAATAGCAATTACAATTAATGTTAAAAATAAAAAAGGTAGTGTACAAAGCATGGCAACAAGAATTGCTTCTCGAAAACCGATATAAAAAATAAATCCAAGCATTATGACCATACAAATTGCTATTGTTAAATTTGAATGTCCTACCAGTTGGCTAATATATGGATTTTCAACCATATGCGCAGCGGCATCTGATGCCGATAAGGTAATAGTGATAAAAAAGTCTGTCACTGCAAAAGAGATAAGACCTAAAACACAAAACTTTCCTAACCAACCCTTTAAATAATTTTCTAGCATGGCAATAGAGCCTTGCCCTGTATATGAGCGTTTTGCCACTTCTCGATAAGTTGGAACCGCCCCAAATAAAGTCACTATAACTAATAGTAATGAAGAAAAAGGAGCTAACGCCCCAACCGCCATTAAGGCAATACCAGGTTGATAGGCTAAGGTTGAAAAATAGTCGACACCCGTAAGACATAAAACACTAAACCAGTGATGTGTTTTTTCTTGGGTTAGTGGACCTGATTTTACTTTAAAATAAAATAGTTTCGTTAATAAATGAGATAACCCAGAAATTACTTTTTGTGTTTTATTCTGATATGTTTTAGTTACTTTTTTATGATTCTTATTTTCGTCCATAATGCCTCAGATCTAATTTAAGCACTTATTAAATATTTCTTTTTTAAAATCAAAAAAAAGAAATAACCAACCAAGCAATAAAGACGTTCCACCCACTGGAGTCACAAGACCTAAAATCGGTAGATTTAGTATAACTAATAAATACAAAGATCCAGCAAAAAGAAAGGAACCAAATGCAAAGAAGAAAGTAGATTTTTTGGATTTTGTGATAAAAATAGATAACAATCCAATCAATACATGGATTAACAGATAAAATGTCGCTGTCTTCCAAATTTCTAGCATTTCTAATGTCACTTTATTTTTTAAACCGTGCGCACCAAAAGCACCCAGTGAAACGCCTATAAATCCGAAAAACGAAAATAATTTTGGATAAAACATGCTCATTCCTTAATTATAGTTTAAGTATCATGTGTCAAAATTTTGACGCTTCCCAATACGTGTACGATACAAAAAAAGAAAGACCATTCTTTTTTTGTGCATTGTATAATAAAACTGGTTTTCATTTTTTAAAAAAAATAAAAACCAAATTAAATGGAAGCATAATGTAGAAATGTTTTTGCAAACAAGACTCTACTGCTCTTATTTTATAATCTTTTGGGGTGATTCAATGTCTGAAAAAAAAGTAAAGCGAATTGGTGCAACAAAGTCTAATATTCCAGTAAAAAAGATTCCCGTCTATGCTAGACCTCATGCTGTGCGGATTATATCTGTCTGTAATCAAAAAGGTGGATGTGGGAAAACAACTACTGTTATTAATGTCGCTACAGGTTTAGCGAAATTAGGACAACGCGTGTTGGTTGTTGACTTAGATTCACAATGCAATGCCACTACTGGCCTTGGAATTGACCCCAATGATATAGAAAAAAGTATGTTCGAACTTCTTGTCGAACCTAAAAAAACAAATCTTGAAGATGTTATCTTAGAATCTCAATACGAAAATTTGCATATCGCACCAGCTTCAATTGAGTTGTCAGAGTTTGAAAGCAGAATGGCAGGGGAAATAGGGCGTGAAAACAGATTAAAAAAAGCACTATTACCGCTTCACTCTTTATACGATTTTATAATTTTAGACACTCCTCCAAGTCTAGGTCTTCTCAGTGTTAATGCTTTAAATGCAGCAACAGAAGTACAAATAGCTTTACAAGCTCATCCTTTTGCCTTCGATGGTTTAAATCTTTTATTAGAGACCATTACTTTAATTAAAGAAGAGTTAAATCCAAAATTAAAAATTACAGGACTTGTTGTAACTATGTTTGATTCTAGAACTAGACTTTCGCGAGAAATTGTCGATAAAGTTACAAATATTGAGCTATTGAAAAATTGTATATTTAAAACTTGCATCCGCCAAAATGTAAAACTTGCTGAAGCTGTAAAAGCAAGAAAGTCGGTTTTAACTTTTGATCCATCTTGTACAGGTGCTGAAGATTATCTTTCTTTAAGTAAAGAAATCTGTGAACAAAATGCTCAGATAGGCAAACTAGAAATAACTGATACAAAACAGTCAAAAGTATTAGAAGCCGCTCCATAACATGATGTGACGTCACATCACCTTCAAGCTTCTTAAATAATTTAATGGAAAGGAATCTGAGTAAATGGAAATTTCTAAACCCAAAAAAGCACTGCGTGGTCTTTTTACAAGAACAGAACCAGCAACTGAAAGTGAACCTGTTAAACAAGAAGCTATTATAAATGATATAAGTCATATTAAAAAAATAGAAGTCGTAGAGGCAAAGACTGCACAACCTATTCAACAAGAAGATACATCTTTGGTAACAAGCAAAGAAACAAAAATTGAAGCTCTTTCTCCACAAATATTAACTAGTAATGACATGTCTGAACATCCAATTGAAAAGAAAAATAATGACTACTCCATTACTAAAATACAATATAATTTTGAACGCCTTAAGTTAGAACGTAACAAATGGGAGAAGACAGAATATATAGACTTTATCCATCGCATTGATAATGCACAAACGGAAGCTTTTTTTCTTAAGGGAAAACTTATAAATGAAATTAAAAATCGTTTTTATGAAGGAAATAAAAATGGTTGGAAAAATTTTTGTGAAGAACATTTAAATATGAATTATACAACCGCAAACCAATACATCCGAGTATCAGAAGAGTTTGACTCAGTGACAACAACGCGAACAGATTTTGGCTTTGAACACTTCAAAGCATTACTCCCCGTGCCAACAGATAAAAGAAAAAGCATTCTTGAAGCAGTTCCTTCTAGTGTGAGTGTAAAAGCCTTGCGGACTCTTATTTCTAAAACTTTGACCGCCCATGAAGATAAAGTTGTGCCCCAGGCAAATAAAACAACAATTAAGCAAATTACAGAAAATCTAGAAAAAATTAAAATTCAGCTAGATCATCTAAAAATAAACGACCTTGAACAAACTGAAAAATGGAGCCTTTTAGGAGCTTTCCAAAATTTAACGACAGAAATGACAAAAATTTCAGAAATTCTTTCAAAACCACAAGAAAATAAGTATAGTACCCAGAAGCATATTGGAGCGACCTCCGCTCTACACGAGGAAGATTATGTTTCATAGCAGTTCAGTTCATTCAACAAATAATAAAAATTTACCAGCCGATCAGACTTTACATAACATCTCTATAGCTGTTTATGTTTTGCAAATGATTTCTATTTTCTCAGTTGGTTTTTTATCTTTTATACCTTTACTCATTTGCTATCTTGCACGTTTTAAATCACAGGGGCACTGGATTGACAACCACTTTCGCTGGCAAATTCAAACCTTTTGGTTTTCAAGTTTGTTTTTTTTCATAGGTTTGCTTTTAGGCTGGATTCCTATAATAGGGTGGATCATTGCCCCCATTTGCTTTTTAATTGGCGCAGCTGTTATTGTTGTACGCTCTGTGCGCGGCTGGAAAAAGCTTAATATTCAAAAAGCCCCACAAACCTTTTTGGACTAAAGTTTTAATTCTCTTTATAAAGTCTCCACAAAATTCTCTGGCAGTTTTACAAAAAAATAACTATGTAAAAAAAGTGCGTGATTTGAATTTTGGGTATTTATAAGGAAAACTTATGGCATTTCGGAATCATCGTTTTAGTCGCTTAGAGCTGCTCATAGGAAAAGAGGGGCTAAGCCGTTATAGAAATTTACATGTTATGATAGTAGGTGCGGGCGGCGTGGGCAGCTTTGCTGCCGAAGCTTTAGCAAGATCAGCGGTCGGGAAAATAACTTTAGTTGATCATGATGAAGTCTGTGTCACTAATGTAAATCGTCAACTTCATGCTTTCACAGACACTGTAGGTAAGAAAAAGGTTGTGTTACTGGTTGAAAGGCTACAAAAAATTAATCCATTAGCAAATTACTATGGGATAGCTGAGCACCACCATCCTGACAAAAGCGACTTTATATTTACCGAAGCAGAACGTCTAGCAGGTCAACCCGTAGATGCCGTCATAGACTGTATTGATACCTTAATACCTAAAGTCGATTTGATTGTCCGCTGCAAACAAAAGAACATTCCTATTTGGAGCTCAATGGGTTCAGCCAGCAGGCTCGATCCCGCGCAAATTAAATGCGCTGATATTTCAGAAAGTAAAGTTGATAAGTTTGCTAAACAAGTCCGTTTAAAATTAAGAGAACAAGGCATTACTGATGGAGTGAGAGTCGTCTATTCCACAGAAGAAGCAATTGAACCAGAACAAGCAGTGCCAGGAACCGAGTGGCAATGTATCTGTCCTACAATTGAAAAAGAATTTGGGGCCTGCCAGCACAAACGAGTTATGTTAGGAACCATCAGCTATATTCCTCCTATTTTTGGAATGTGGCTTGCAGGAGATCTTTTACAGTATTATTTGCAAGGAATTGACTTAAAAAACAGGGATACGTTTGAAAAAACACCAACATATGATGAATTTAAGAAAGTTTTAAGCTTAGGTGAGAAAAATAGAGTGATGTGACGTCACATCACTTTAAATTTATATTTTATTTCTAAAGTCAAACAGAACGTCAGGTTTTTGGCAGCGGCAAAAAGTATCTAGAAAAAAATTGAGATATTTGAAAATTCTAATAATAAAAAACAAGCAAAGAATTAATTTTTATTATTTTACCTTTAATAGGACTGCACCAGAAACAAAAAGCTCGCTATCTTTTTTATCTTTCTCTTTCAAATTATAAATTCTAATATTTGTAAATAATAACTTTGCTTTGAACTTTACGTTTTCTATTTCAATCTTTTCTGCTTCGCTATTAAATTTAGACTTTTCATCCCAATGTATTTCTTTGTCATCAATTTTTTTTCTTAATTCAAGAATTTTTTCAGCCAAAGGAAATTCAAGTATTAGTATATTCCCATCCCACAACTGTAGTTTTTGCTCTGATAAATTTAACTTAAATGCATACTGTCCTAGTTCTTGGCTTTCTTTTTGAAAAACATTAAAAGTAAGATATTGATCATAACCTTTAATATTAACTGCTGATTCAGCTAAATTAAACTGATAATCTAAGTTATTATCATCAAATTCTTGCTCCCAAGGAGACGCATAGTTTATCCCAATTTTTTCCATTAAATTTATAACCGTATCAGTGTCATATGAACTGCTAAATAAATAAAACTTTTCTTGTTTAGACACCTTAATGTTACGAGCAAAGTCTACACCAAAAATATCTTCTAATGGTTTTTCACCATAACGTTCTACTATATACACAAGCTGATCACTTATTTTTTTTCTCTCAAATAATGAAAATTTTTTTTCTGTTTTTTGCACCCCGTGGGTAAAATTTAACACTGCATTATTTGTAAGAAACTCTTTTACTGATTTTTCCTGGCTCCTTAATGAAAATTGATAGACTCCCCAAGGACCAAAATAAACCGCGAATAGAATAATACTTAAAGAAACTGGGATTAATTTATAACTCGCATTCTTTTTAAGAATATAATAAATAGACAAAACAAATAACCAAAGAGCAAGTCCAAACATAATATAACGATTTAGAGTGACACCATATTCTTGAATACGTGTTGCTAAAGCTACAAATAATAACCCTAGCAAAGGAATAAGAAAGTGAAAAAAGTAGCGTTCAAAAAAAACGATCCATTTCATTCTAATATTTGCCAGCTTATTATTTAGTATAAGCAAACCAAACATTCCCGTAACTCCAATTCCCGAAACAAACCAACTGGTTAAACCTTTAGGTAAACTCCAATTTACAAGCACTTTTCCTAAGTATACATATAAGACAAAGCTGTATATTAATATTAAAGGAATAAAAATGAATTGCAGAAAAATTTTTAAACCATTAGGGTAGATTGCATGATTGGCTAAACTCTTAAAATCTTTAGGAACTCCCATTAAAAATAACCAAGTTTGCACTATAAACAAACAGAAACTAAATATTTTTAAGTAAAATTCAAATCTCAAATTTAAATCAAATAAATAACTCGCCAAAGAACAAAGTAAGGAAAGACTTAAAAAGACAGTAGCAGCATAAAAAATTGCTATAATCAATCTTGTAAAAATAATGCGATTAAAGTGCCAAAAAGAGTCGTCTTTCCCCTTATACATAAAGGGTGCAAAAGAAACAACTAAATGGAACAATACGAATAAATGAAGCAATTGGTAAGTGTAATTTAAAGTTTGATCGGATTTTGTCAAAAAGAAATGCAAAATTAAAAATGCACTAACTCCTAAAAAAGTATAAATCTGTTGATATCTCTTCTTATAGCTTTCAATTAGCAATGCTAATGCTATAGAAAAAGGAATTACTAACGCTGTTGAAAAAAGCAGTTTCAACAGTATTTGAGACACTTCTTTTGCATCGGCTAAATAAATAGCAAGCACAGCCGCAAGCAAACAAATTCCCAAAGTGCTTGGAAAACGAATAAGAGTCGCTTTAAATGAAAAGAAGTTTTTAGGAAAAAAATTTAATTTAGACATGTTAACTATTATTAACCTCCACGGGTAAAATACAAATACGCACAACTTCATTATTAATATCCTAATTGCTAAAATTTTGTTCTAAATTAAAAAACAATAATAGCACATTTAGTAAGCAATAATCTAAAATCAAGTTTAAAACTGCTCTTAAAGATGAGAGATCATCACTTTACCATTAAAGCAATACAAATAAGCAAATCAGTTTAAATCAATAAAATTACAATACTAATTTATATATAATCGAGGAAAAGTTAGAATTTTTAAATTTGTATGCATAACTAATTAATTTTTTTATACATTTTAAATTCTATTATTAATTATATGTTTTATGTAAATAAAATAAATACAAGTGCTAAATAATAATACTTATATTATTATTTATTTATTTATATAGTATTTACATGCATCTTTTTATCATATTGAAATTATAATATTATAAACAAAAAGTCTCATAATTTTCTAATCAATAAAATATATTAATTTGATTTTTATTGTAACTTTAAACTATATAAGTAAACGAATTAAATATTTGTTGTACTTTGTGTTTAAATACAACAATTCTAACATTCGTAATTTTCTATAAGGAGAATTTATGCTTCGCAGATGTTTATTAATTTCCTGTTTAAGCCTTTCAACTATTGCTTTATACAGCTGTAAAAACTCCGACAGTAAATCAGCTCCAGCCACCGCAACGGCAAGTCAGAAAAAGTTAGGAAAAAATCTTACACTTAATTTTGATTCATTTATAGGTGAAGATTATAATTATACCATTTCAGGTGAAAAAAAATGCGAGACTGATGCAAATCCGCTTCCATTTAACAATGAGACAAGTCTCCTTATAACTGAAAATGAAGAATGTACTATTTCTATTCACGAACTTAAGGCAACAGGAAAAACAGATAATAAAATATTTATTTTTTCACCTAAAGTTGCTAGTAAGTATTTAATTCTAAAAATTAATAATGCAGGAAAATTAAATACTCCTTCTCCTGTATTATATATTTCAAATGAAGATAATTTTGAAAAATATTTAGCCGCTAAACTAAATGGTGATTCTTTAAATTTAGTTTTAAATACTCTTTCATATATTGAAACTAAGCTCACGACAGAAATTGATGAATTATTAGCAAAAGCTCCAGAAGCACCAAATGCAGAAAGAACTTTAAATCTTGCAGTAACTATTAATTCCGCAAGCCTTCCTGCAAATCTAATTGCAGTAGAAAAGACAGCTAAATTTACAAGAAAATTTGGCTCTCAATATGCACTTGTTGATAGTTCAATGAACTTAAAAACTACATTAAGTGAAATTGCAAACAATTCAAATTGTAAAATTACAGATAATTCTGATTTTTCACAGTTTACAAAAACTGATTTTCAAGCTCTTTCTGACTGTAGTCAAAAATTAGAATTCAATAAACAATATACAATTCTATTTTCAGAAGACTCATCATGGGATTTAGATTCCATTAAAATGGGTAGTATTTCTGCCGTAAGCCCACAACTTGCTCTTGCAGAAATGCCTAAAATTTCAGATGAAGTATTACAACAAGAAGAAAAAACTTTAAATAATAATTTTAAAATAGCTTTAGATAAGTATACAAGAAATTTCTTGACTAAATACGATGCTCTAGATAAAGTCACTCAAAGTGATAAGGTTACTTTATTAAGTACTAAATTAAAAGAATATTACAAAAAATTAGATTCAGCATTTAAAAATCGGACAAATAAAGACTATATCCCAGAAGGATTTGTGTTACAGAACAATGAAATAGAGAAAATAGAAGTTGTTGATCTTACACCTCAACAACCAACAAATACCCCCAAAGAAGAACTGTCAAATGTAGATAATCAAGAACAAAAACTGCCTGTCCTTGAAGAAACTGAAACTGCTTCTGACGATAAACCTGTCAAGAAAGAAGAATTAAAAAATGAGGATCATACTCAAGAAGAAACAAAGAAGGAAGAATCTAACACTCAGGAAGATAATAAATTAGCTGAAGAAACTCAAAACACTCCTGTTGTGGAGAATAAAATTAAGGATTCAAAGTCTGATAAATTAAATGATGAAGAAGAAATAGATATTTCTGAAACAGAAAATACACAAAATATAAGCCATCAAGACTCAGAAAACAATCAAATTTAGGAGGTTAAAATATAAATAAAATTTAGATCTCTAATAACACACCACTAAAGACCAGGTTTTATTTTTTAAACCCTGGTTTTAATCTTTTCAAAAAATAAATCATATCACTTTTTCACAATCCTCTGGGTAGTGAATAAATTTATAACTTTCCATATTCAAATATTTTAGTAATTTTTGATTACTTATTTTTTTACTTCCACTTGTTAATTCATTATTCTCAAATATGTTTGTAAGCCCTAATAATTTAGCAATATCAAAGTGAGTCTTATAGTCACCAGATGTTAAATTAAACCGTTCCTTTGCTTTAAAATGCAAAAATAATTCTTTTATGCAATATATAATATTTTGCACATGAATATAATTTAAAACATTTTTCCCATACTTAACCCTATTTTGTAAATACCAATTTTTAGGATATCGATTTGGTCCAATTATTCCTGATAAATGTAATATTAATGCCCCTTCTTTTCTAAATTCTTCTTCCATATAGAATCTTGCTTCTTGCAATTGAATTGGAAACTTTTCATCAACCATATCATTTTCATTTTCAACGACATAAGCAGATGTTGTAGAAAGAATTATTACATTTTTGTTTTTACAGTATCTAGAAAAGAACTCTGTTGCTAAGTTTCTTTCACTCATTTCTCTGGCTACTGGAAAAGTCCATAAAATATTTTTAGTTTCTATAATATTCTGCCATGACATTTTATTAAAAATATCAAACTCTATAGCATTTTCTTTAGATTCTATTAGCTTCCTTTTCGTAAAATAACATTCAGGAAAAGTCTGTAAGAATTTTTCACCAACATATCCACAACCTAAAATAAGACAATCCTGTCCTAACAAATTCATACACAGACTTTCATAATGAATTGATATAAGAAAAAGTAGAGGGTAGCTTAGTTAACAATGCGGGCATTTTTGCTGCTCCAATATCCTTTGCTAACAACCGACACGTAATACGGGAACTTAAAATAACACCAGGCAACCCTGCTCCTGGTTGCGTATTAGCACCAACAAAATAAAGTCCATCAATTTCAGAAGAACTGTTTGAGGGTCTAAAACCAGCACTTTGCATAATCCAAGGTTCTAGCCCAAATGCATTGCCAAGATGACTTCTTAATGTTTGATCGAAATCAAAAGGGGTGAACATCTTTTCTGCAACAATTGCATTCTTTAATCCAGGCATAAATTTTTCTTCTAAAAAATTTTTAACTCGTGCAGCCATGATTAATTTATAAGAATTCCAATCGGTTTTACTTAACAAATTAGGTACAGGCACTAATGCATTAATAACTTCTCCTCCAGATGGTGCTAAAGTCGCATCAGTTCTCGTTGGAACATGAATATAAGCGCTAAACTCTTCAAACTCTATTTTTTTGATAAAAATATCATCTAATAATTCTTTATATCTTGAGCCTAAAGCTATCGTATGTTGAGACATATGACTCCACGTTCTATTAGTGCCTAAATACAGTAAAAATGCCGACATACTTAAATCAAGTTTATTTAATTTCTTAGATAATTTTCTAGGATAAGCATCATGCTTGAGAACTGTTTTTACGAACCGATACATATCTGCATTAACAATGATATTTTTTGCTAAAAATTGACCATTTGGGGTAGATATTATAAAATTTCCAAAAGCATCTTTTTCAACTTCTTCAACAGGAGTAGATAAAAATGTATTTCCTCCCAATTCTGTAAACCTCTTTTTGAATGCATCTGCTAATGCATGCATACCACCTATAGGATGAAATACGCCATAAGCTCTTTCCAATCGATTTATTAAACTGTAAACAGCAGCTGCTCTAAATGGATTGCCACCAATTAGCAATGGATGAAAACTTAAAAATTGTCTTATTTTTTCATTTTTAACAAACTTAGAAACCATTGAGTATACAGGCCGTACAGCATTTAATTTTAACAGTTGAGGTGCAACTCCAAGCATACTAAATGGGTTGGCAAAATTCTTATCACCTAATTCAATAAATCCTTTTTGAAATATTTTGTCAGCATACAGAAAAACTCCTTAACATTCTCAACTTCATCAGCACATATATTGGCAATTTCTTGCAAAAACCGTTCTTGCGCATTAAAATGACTTATTTTGCTGCCATCATGAAATTTTACAGTATAAAATGGGTCTACGGGCACAAATTGACAATAATCCTCACGATTCACTCCTGACATTTGAAAAATATCATCTATTAAAAAAGGGGCAGTTATAATCGAAGGTCCGCGATCAAATTTAAAGCCGTTAACTTCATCTACATAAGCTTTACCACCCACTTTATCCAAAGCTTCAATCATACCAACAGTTAATCCCATGCTTCGTAAGGTAAGAGCACTTGCAAGTCCTCCAAAGCCAGCACCAATAACAACGACATCATACTTATTCATAACATTTCCTTTTCATTAATCAGATTAGCGACTTTTAATGGATGAAATCCAAATAAAATTTTCATAAAAATAATTAATTTTTTGAAATGTGAAATAACGACTCTTTTTCTAAACACCACAGATTTATCTAATATAATTCTTCCTAAAATTGATCCATATACTGCTATCATTAATTTTACGCATAAACGAGCTCTGAATGAAGGTATGTATTTTATTCCTGCTAATGATTCACAGTATAAAAGAACAGCTAAATTAATTAATTCATTTATTACATTTTCTTTATTTTCAAAATTATTTTCACATAAGAAAAAAGTAGAATAATCATTCAAATTATATTTCTCAAATAATGTTTGCGGTATATAGATTCGATTATTTTCATAATCTTCTTTTATATCACGTAGAATATTGGTAATTTGTAATGCACATCCCAGTTTTTCTGCCGCACTCATTGCCGTCGTATTATCTTTCGTTTTAAAAATTTTTGCCATCATTAAACCTACAACGCCTGCAACTCGAAAACAATACAAATAAAGATCATTAAAGTTTTTAGGTTGTATAAAATTTTCATCCATTTTTTGACCTCTTATGAGCTCTAAAAAATGTTTTTTCTCTAAATCAAGATCTTTTATAAGTAATTTCGCATTAATAATAAAGTCTAATGCAGCATCATAATTAATAACTGAATACAATCTTGCACTGATGTGTGCTATAAAGTTTTTAAGAAATTCATCAGGTATTTCATTAGTCTCCGACCATAAATATTTTAATATTTCTTTTGAAAAGTTTGAACCATTACTAGCCATTAAAGTATTTTCTAATGGTTCATCAGTGGCATCATCTATTAATCTGCATAATACATAAATAAAATAAGAACTATTTCTTTGATCAGCACTCAAAACTAGGGAAGAAAAGTAAAAAGACTTGCCATGATTCCAAGTAATCTTCTTACATATTTGAGAAATATTCTGATAAAAAGAAATTTCTTCAAAACTTTTTATTTCTTTAGTTACTCTAATTTTTCTTGCATTCAACAAAATTTGATTAAATTTAGTGTTAATTTTTGCAGGATGCAAGGACTCAAGAGTACATCCTGAATTATGACTTTCTTTCATTCTTTGATAAAAAGGAGCCGATTCTATAACTTTCTCAAAAATCAAACTTAATGAATTAGAAAAATTTATTATTTTAGGATACTTTACCCCAAAAATATTATATTTATATTCAGCACGTATATTTTTTTCATCCCAATTAATTACAGAGGCTTTTATGTTATTATTTTCTTGAACTACTTCATACATATAATTTAAATCAGGAAAAAAGTAATTTACTATTTTTATATTCTCATTATTATTATGCCACCAATACCATGAATTTTTTATTGTATATAAAGGTGAAAACCCAAAATTATGATCTAAATAATATTTAGCATTTTTTAAATTAAGTATACATGTATTTTTCATGCCTAATTTAACTTTTAAAGGATAATCATAAAAAATATTAGCTCTTCTACAGCAATTTTTAAGTGAAATATTTTCATCTAAATCAAATATATTTACTCTTACATTAAAATCATTTCCTGAATTTATAAACTGCCAGTAATGACCTTTAGCATTAAAATCTGAAATATTAAAAGACTTTTTCGATACAAATTTGTGCTCTAAATTTAAATTTATATATTTTTTAAAGGAATGATCTGGTAACCAAAGATCTAAACTATTATCATTACAAGACAACCAATTTTCCAATTTACTTAAAAAGTAACTATTTTTTAAGTATGATGAATAACTATATGCAATTAATTCATCAGATTTATAAATAGTCAAATAAATTGATGCCTGATATATATCTGATTTATCTATATTAAAGCTATCTTTATAAGACAGAATACAAATAATATGTACATCTTCCTTAATGAGATCAAAATAAAACCATTCATAAAAAACATCAGAAAATTTTTTAGAAAATATATAAGGTATATTTTCATTAAGTAATGAAATTTCACAGTCATTAATTTTAACAATTTTCATAGTATACAATTTTCTTCATTTATAGTTTTATTATTTTTAATATTTATTACTGAAAAAATGTTTTTTCGTATTATTTCGAATGGTTTTTCCATTATCTCAGATAAGTACTCTCGATGTTCTTTAGATATTTGAATTGTATCTAACTGCACAGAAACAATATACAATAAATATGACGCCTTATAATAGCATTTTTCTAGACATATTATTCTCTTACTGTGCTTTAAAAAATAAGATTTGAAAGAATTCATTTTATATGCTTCATATGCTGCATCTTTTTCATTTTCACTTAAAAGATCTAGGAAAGAATGAACAACTGCACTTCTAATACCAGCATTTAAGTCTTCATATAATTTTTTACTATTTAATTCAGGAAGAACATTTTTTAGATCATCAAATATTTGATAAATAATTCCATATATGCTAAATATTTTTTTAAGTAAAAGTATATCATTTTCACTTAATTTTAGAATTTTATGCAGACAATATAAAGGTAGCAATAGTAACTTTCCTGTTTTTAAAGTGACACTTTTTTCATATAAAGACCAACGTACATCCTCTTTTGCATAAAAATAACTTCTGTTCATAAATTCATTACTATTAGATAAATCTAGTGCCTGCCCAATATGACAAGCAAACAAAGTGTCAACTACAATTGACTTTACACTTAATGGAAATAATTTTAATGCTAAGAAATATACCCAATTTGCTGTATTTAAAGCAATTGGTAAGCCAAATGCAACATGTAAAGATTTTTTCCCACGTCTTTCTAAACTGCCGTCTTCTATATCATCGACTACTAAACTTGCACAATGTAGTAACTCAATTCCAATAGCAATATTATCTACTACATCAATTAGCTTTTTATTCTTTTTCTCTAGCTCTTCAATATTTTGAAAAATTTTGTCTTCAGTGTTTGAAAAATTTCTGAGTAACCAATAGCAAATCATCGGTCTTATTCTTTTTGCTTGGCTTATGACTGATTCTTTGGTTGGATTTATTAAATTTTCTTGAATATCAACTAAAAAGTCTGCACATTCTGTAGGAATATTTTTATATATTTCTATATTTATATAAGTCATTAATTTCTTATTAAAATATTCAATATCATAATAATAGAAACCAATTTTTTTTAGTGTCATAAATTAGTTATCTCTTTTGCATTTTTTGTTTTAAAAAATAGTAATAAAATATGGAATATTAAAACAATAATTCCCACTATAATTACAGGATAAATAAAGAAATTTATCAAAGATAATTCAGTATTAGTTTCAGAAAATTTGGAATTTAAAATATACCAATCCGATCTTGGCTTTGCTAACAAAATAAGAGTTGTATATACTCCTCGTAAACAAGATAAAGAAAAATGCATTGCATACTCATTACTAGAAAGACCTCCTAATTGACTTCGACTTTTCTTTTCTTCATAAAGGTCGACATATTCTACAACTAAAGAAATAATTAATAGTAAAACTCCAAAGTATAAATAAACCCCTTTAAATCTATCAAAAAAAATAAAATATAAAGACCAAGGAAACAATACTGCATTTAATGTATGAAGCAAATGTTCCCGTCTTGCCTCAACTCTCGCATACAATTTATATTTATAAATATGAAAATATAATCCATCAATAAATGCTATAATTAAATATATTAATAAAAAAATACACGAAATAATTTTCATTTCCATTTACTAAAGCTCCCTTATTTAAAGGCTTCAATAATATGATTAGCAATTCTTCTAGCTGATTTCATAACCATAGTTACTCCAGCACCAGGATGAACTCCAGCGCCAACAAAAAATAAATTTTTATATTTTGTTATGCCAGAATTATGAAACGTAACTGGATTAAATTTCTTTAAACACGCACTATATATTCCGCCTTTAAAACTATGAGCTCTATTTTCTAACTCTTTTGGAGTAATTATTTTAAATATTTTGCCATTGAATTTTAAATTCAATCTTTTTCTACATAAATTTAAAATATTTTCTGCATATTGAAATGAAAACTCTAAATTCCAATCGATACCAGATAAATTGTTTGGAGCCATAGAAGAGATAAAAAGAATTCTTGGAGAAATTTTTTTGTCTGTTGCATGAGGCCAAACTAAATATATAATGCCAGTTAAGAGTTGAGAATGTTTATTTAGAAAAAGAACATATACTTAAAAAGGCATGCAGAAAATCTCCCGAAAACATTGACAAGCAACCCCTTTGTTGAACGGACTTTGGATGCCGTTTGAATACCACTAGACTCAATTAACCAGTTG
>CAYSZE010000219.1:0-3296 GCA_964435255.1 uncultured Oligoflexia bacterium | reverse complement strand
TTTATGTAGATACATTTTCAACAACTTGGGAAAACGCTTGGGAAACCCGCATTAAAGATCAAATTTACAAGACAGATAAAAATATTCAGCAGCTCCTAAGTAAAGCTTTTGCTAAGGCTCTCGAACTTTGTCATGCATCTTTACAGTTAGATGAATTCAAACCACAAAAAATAGTTATTCAATCAGAAATACCTTTAGGCGGAGGTATGGGTGGAAGTGCTGCAATTAGTACTTGTTTAGTTAAAATTGCTGCGGCTATAGCAAAACAGAAAGGTCTTTTAGCTAATGACTTAACCCATACACAGCAAATATTATTTGCTAATGAAGTTGATTGTTTATTTCATTCTGGCAAAGCAAGTGGCATAGATGTTACGACTGTTGCATGTGACGGATTGATTGAATTTATTAAAGATACAGGATATCAATATATTAAAAATGCCAAAGAGTTTTGGCTTGCCTTAGTTGATTCTCAAGAGCGGGGCGAAACTTCAGCAATGGTAAAAAAAGTATATAAATTTGTAGATACCTATCCTGAAGAAGGAAAACAATGTCTAGAAAATTTAGGAAAACTAGCAGAAAAAACAACTCATTTATTAAAAGATGGCTTGATCTCCGAATTAGGTTTAGTTCTAGATTCTTCGCAAATTTTCCTTGAAAAGCTAGGGGTTTCAACTCCTAAAATTAAAGAAATCATTCAAGTTTTAAAGCAACAAGGAGCACTTGCCGCCAAATTAACTGGCGCTGGAGGTGGTGGGCTAGTCCTCGCACTGTTTGAAAATAAACCGAATCACTTGTATTCTACTTTTAGTGAAGATGTCCTTTATATCACTAAAGTACCTAAATATGAATGATAATAAACTAAAATCTAATAAAATTTCTAAAACAACAGCAAATCAATTACAAACTTCTTTTTTTAATTTAGAAACCTTATCTGAATGGAGTCAAAGAGAACTGACTCTTCATTTCCAAGATATTATGTTCCATTTTATTTTAAGTTTTTCTAGTCAAAATACCAGAAGAAGTTATTTAAATGATCTAAAAGAATTTTACTTATTTATAAGTGAGAAAAATGTCAGTTTAATTTCAGATATTGATGATACATTACTTATTCTTTGGCAAAAATTTTTGTATAATAGAGAGAATTTAAGTCAAAAATCGATTAGAAGAAAACTTATTGTCCTTTCTTCTGTTTTTGTTTTTTGTATTAAACGCAAACTAATTAGTAAAAACCCAATGGATCTTATACATAAACCCAAATTAACTTTTGAAAGTAGAACCAATGCGTTTACTATAGATGAAGTAAAAGAAATTTTAAAATACCTAGAAAATAAATGTCTAATTCATACAACAATAAACATTAATAGTCGTGAATTTAAAAGCAATTTATTAACTTATACAGTCATCAGCACATTACTTTCAGTAGGAATGCGTGTAAACGAGCTTTGTCAATTAAAATTAAAAGATATTGAAAGAAACGCAGAGTTCACAAGATTACATTTAAAAGTAAAAGGCAATGAAGAACATTCTCCTATTATTCATCCTAAAACAGCACAAATAATTAATAATTACATTAATCAGTGCAGAGCAAACGCTAAAGAAACTGAATATGTTTTTATTCGTAGCCAAGATGTTGTTAAAACCACAAAATTATCTCAAGTTGCAATTTATAAAATGCTAAAGTCTGTAACAATTGAATTAGGAATTCAAAAAAAAATCAGTCCGCACAGCTGTAGAGCGACTTTAGCTACGATATTACATAACCAAGGCACTCCTCTTGGACAAATTCAAGCATTATTGAATCATAAAGAAATTGCCACAACCTCAATTTATGTCAAAAAAGCCAGTGAACTAGATGAAGCGGCAGCCTTAAAATTAAATTTAGATAAATTTAATCCAGTTAAATAATTTTTTATATATTCTTTTGCCTTTTTTCTAATATTATTATTTATGAAGGTATAGTTTCAATGACTTCAATAAAATCCAAGATATACAGTGAGCAATCTTGTTCCGTGGCTTTGCCCATGTCCGCAAGAAATCGGGTTTTAATTCCTTCGTCTATCAGAAGTTTTGAATGGGTGGCTTTATATGACTCTAAATATTTATTATGTTCTAGCAAGTTTTTAGCATATTGGTCTACAGTAACTTTTAAATTGGAATAATCTAAAAGAGTAAATTTTTCATAATCATTTATAAGAGTCTTGGCTGTCTCTATAATATTTGCTTTTTGTGAATTTAATTCAGCTTGGCTAGGAACTTTTTTATTTTCTTCATAAGTATACTTATATTTACTACGTAATGGAATAACATTATTTTTATTTGCTACTTCAGTTTTTTTCTCCTCGACAACTTCTGCTTTTATCTCCTCGACAACTTCAGTTTTTTTCTCCTCGACAACTTCAGTTTTTTTCTCCTCGACAACTTCTGCTTTTTTCTCCTCGACAACTTCTGCTTTTTTCTCCTCGACAACTTCTGCTTTTTTCTCCTCGACAACTTCTGCTTTTTTCTCTTCATTTTCTTCTTGGCTCATATTTCCTCCAATGAGACAGGAGAAACAATTAACCAGAGCAAATCAGCAATTAGAGAAGCAAGACTACATCGTTTTTATCGGTAAGTATTGGTTTTTTATTAAAAAATAATATTTATTACTTAATTATTAAATAGTTATATTTAATACAGAAAAAACAATATAGAGTGTTTTTTATGAGTTTGTGGCTCTCAATTTCATAATTTAATTTTACCTTTACTAAGATAATCCTTCATTAATAGTTTCGTGCTAATTTTTCCCAATACTCAATAGTTTTATTAATAAAAGGCGCTTCCATGTAATTTTTATCATCATAGTACAATGGCAAAGCTAGTAGCAGTAAAAAATATTTTTCAATGCTGTAATGTGAATAGTTCGATTATATATTTTTTTGACCCAAGGGTTTTTAAAAGGAAAAAATCCTTTCCTTTTTTAATAGCCCTGAATTAAGGTTTTTTATGGGTTCATGGATGATAAAATTAATAATAGTAAATCTAATCAGATTATTCATTATTCTTCTATAAAATTTCTTACTGCCTTAATTCTTACATTGATCTATAAAAATTGAAGATAAATTAAGTTTTTGAATAAACACCATTTCTCTCCAGTTTTCTACGAAAAAATTACCGATTCTCTTTATTTCTTACTAAAAACAGGAATAGCAGAATCTTTTTGAATGTTTTCAACTAAAGTTTTATATTGATTTATAGACTTACTTGGGTCGAAAATTTCGTTTAAAACCATATAAAGTCGAATACCTGACTTTTTCACT
>CAYSZE010000218.1:0-8372 GCA_964435255.1 uncultured Oligoflexia bacterium | reverse complement strand
TTTGACAATTGTCGTATTCCTGAAAAAAATATGTTGGAGAAAACAGTTGGTTTAAAAAATGCTTTAATGTGTCTCAATCAAGCACGGTTTGGTATTGTTTTTGGTGTTTTAGGCGCTGCTGAAGATTGTTTAAATGAAGCTATTCACTACACAAAAGAACGTATCATGTTTAAAAAACCTTTAGCATCTTTTCAATTGATACAGAGAAAACTTGCCATTATGGCAACAGAAATAGCAAAAGGTAATTTACTTGCCATGCAATTGGCACAACTAAAACATACAAAAAAAATTCTTCCCGCCCAAATTAGCATGGGAAAACAAAATAATGTGCAAATTGCGCTTGATTGCGCAAGAACGGCACGAGATATACTTGGCGCAAATGGTATTAGCGGCGAATATCATTGCATGCGTCACATGTGTAATTTGGAATCTGTCTATACATATGAAGGAACGAATGATATTCACTTACTCATTGTAGGTGAAAAGCTTACAGGTCTTTCTGCCTTCGAATAAAGGACTGTTTTTGCATGTTAATTGATACACATTGTCATTTGGTTTCTGATAAATTAAAAGATGATTTAGAATTTATCCTCGAAAATGCTCAAAAAAATGGGTTAAAAAAAATAATAAATATTGCTTATAACCCTGCAACCATAACGTTAGGTATTGAACAATTAAAACTTTCTCCTATGCTATATTTGACTCTTGGTATCCAACCACATGATGCATCGGAATTTACCCCAGCAGAAGCAGAGAAAGTTAGACCTATTGCTATGACTAACAAAAGAATTGTGGGTATTGGTGAAATTGGTTTAGACGCTTATTATACTTTATCACCACTAAATAAACAAATTGAATGTTTCGAATATTTTTTAAACATGGCTACAGAATTAAATTTACCAGTCGTTGTCCATGTGCGCGAAACACACAAACTTGTATATGATCGAATAAGACAATTTGTACCTAAAGGACTAACAGGTGTTATCCATTGTTTTACGGGTAGTCTTCCTGAAGCAAAAGAATTTTTAGATTGCAATTTTTACATTTCATTTTCTGGTATTGTCACTTTTAAAAATGCAGTGGCATTACAAGATGTAGCTAAAGTAGTCCCTAAAGATCGTATTTTAATTGAAACAGATAGCCCTTATTTAGCACCCGTTCCCTTCAGAGGAAAACGTAACGAACCTGGAAACTTAAAATACACCTGTGAATTTATCGCTAATCTAAGAAATGTCCCAACTTCAGAGTTAGCAGAAATAACAAGTAGTAATGCAGAAGCATTATTTCTTCGCTTAAAAGATAATATCTAAGGTTTCCTTATAATGACAAAACAAAATATTATATTACCTATTGATGAATACCTTCCTTCTATCCAACAAAGTATTCAAATAAAAAATAGACTAATAATTCAAGCTGCTCCTGGTGCTGGTAAAACGACCCGAGTTCCTGTAGCACTGCTGCCAGCTGTGCCTGGTAAAATTTTAGTATTGGAACCTCGTCGGCTAGCTGCAAAATTATCTGCAGAACGAGTGGCGCATGAATTAGGTGAAGTACCAGGGCAGACTGTCGGATTTCAAATTCGCTTTGAAAATATTGAAAGTGAAAATACAAGAATTAAATACATTACAGAAGGTGTTTTTAACCGCCTTGTTCTTTCTGATCCTAAATTACAGAACATTTCCTGTGTTATTATAGATGAATTTCATGAAAGACATTTGCATACTGACATTGCTCTCATGTTAATTTATTTCATTCAAAATACAATTAGACCAGACTTAAAATTAATTGTCATGTCTGCAACATTAGAAACAAATAAATTAACAGAATATCTGGCAAATGCAGATACAATTATTTCAGCAGGAATCAACTACCCTGTCGAAATTGAATATACACCTGAACATGAACTTAAAAAGCCATTATCCATTCAAGTTTACAATGCCATAGTTGAATTAATTAATAAAAATAAATACTACGGTGACTTTTTAGTCTTTTTACCAGGCAGTCACGATATCCAACGTTGTAACGAAGTGCTAGAAGACCTCACAAAAAAACAGAACTTAGAGATAATCAAATTAAAAGCAGATACACCTAAGCATGAATTGCAAAAATTGTTTGAAAAAACTGCGAATAGAAAAATTATTTTAGCTACTAACGTAGCAGAAACATCAATAACAATTCAGGGGGTCACAAACGTTATAGATAGTGGGTTAGCAAAAATAGCAGGCCACGCCAGTTGGAGTGGCCTGCCTACTCTAGACCTCATGCCGATCAGTCAAGCTTCCATTATTCAAAGAACTGGTCGTGCAGGAAGAACGGCTGCAGGCATAGCAAAAAGGCTCTTTACTTTAAATGATTTTAATGCCAGAGCAGCTTTTCAAAAACCAGAAATCCAACGTATCGATTTAGCACAAAGTATTTTAGAATTAAAAATGATTCAGGAAAAATTAAATATTGCAATCGATATTTTTCAACTTCCTTGGTTTGAATTACCTGCTCCACAAAACTTTCAAGCATGTTTACAACTTTTAAAATTATTAGGAGCATTAAATAAAACGGAGCAAATAACTGAAGAAGGAAAACAAATTTGTCAATTCCCTTTGCATCCTAGACTTGGTAAACTTTTGGTAACAGCTAAAAACAATCACTGTTTACCCACAGGAATTTTAATAGTTTCTCTTATAAATGAAGGTTTTCTCTTTAAGAAAAATTTTACTCCTGATGATCTTGCACACTCCGATCTTACTTTTCAAATGGAAATATTTAAGCATGTTATTCAAAAGAAAAATTTACCTTATCAGCTAAATAATGCCATAGATAAAAGTTCTCTACAACGAATTGAAAATTTAATGCATCAACTCTGCAAAATATTAAATATCTCATATTCTAAATGTTTTCATAGTATATCAGAAGAAAATTTAAGTCTTTTGTTACTTTCGGCGTTTCCTGATCGTATTTGCCAAGTTAGAAAACTCAACAAAAAAAGTTCATTTAATCACAAAGAATTAAATTTATGCTTAGGTGGAGGAGCTTTATTAACTGCAAATAGTGTTGTTCAAGATTCTGAATTTTTAATTGCAATAGATGCAGAAGAAGCAGCCACCGCATTATCACAAGCACACTCGACTCTCATTCGAGTGGCACATGGCATTGAACCAGAATTGCTTATGTTTGCTCCTGACGAATTTATTAAAGAAATGGAAGATTTCTTCTGGGACGAGCAAGCACAGCGAGTAAGAGGTACAAAAAAAACATTGTATGGCAAACTGGTACTTGAAGAAAAAAGCATCACAAATGCCCCTGAAAAATTTGCCGAAATATTATTAAAAGAATTAAAGACCCAGTGGCCTAAACCATTTGAAAATGAAACTCCGTATCTTTATTTCATCAATAAATTAAAACTGGCTAAGGAAAATGGAATTGTAATAGACAATATTTCAATTGAATCTTTTGAGTTAAATAGTTTACTTAAACATATAAGCTTTGGAAAAAAAAGTTTTGCTGAAATCCTAGAAAAAAATTTAGATGACTACTTAAGTGAACTTTTTAATTATGATGATTACGAGCGTATCAATAAATTATTTCCAACATATATTAAAATTGGTAAAGGCAGAAAAGTAAAAGTCCATTATGAAAATGATAAACCTCCTTGGATAGCTTCTCGTTTGCAAGATTTTTTTGGTACGAAAGAAACTCCAAGAATTTGTAACCAAACTATCCCACTTGTCGTACATTTACTGGCACCTAATATGCAATCAGTGCAAGTCACACAAGATTTAAATAGCTTTTGGCAAAAAGGTTATTATGAAGTTAAAAAAGATCTATCCAGAAGATATCCTAAACACTCTTGGCCAGACGATCCTATTTCAGCCGAAGCACCAGAATTAATAAAAAGAAAATAAAATATTCTTTTAAAAAACTTATAAAAAGTCAAAATAAAATTAATAATTAAACTTAAATCTATTCTCAATTAAATTCATGACACTTTCCAAACTTAATAATTGGAACATTTCTAAAAATAAATATACTAGTTAGGTACTTTATACATTTTAAGCCAGATGGAGAGTTCTATGAATAATTTTTTGCAAGACCCTTATCTGTTTCTACAAAATAATATAATTAACTCTTTAGCATTAGATGTTAGACACCAAGAAAATATCAAAACAAATAACGCATATATATTAAAGAAATCACAAAATATATATTCACTTCTTCATACCGAATCAACAACTCGTGAAGCCGTTGAAGCTTACACATTAAAAAACAATAATAATAGTCTTGAACAACTTAACATATTCTATATTGATATTCCTAAAGTAAATCCAATTTATAATGTTTTATTTTTGCCACCATTAACAGGTGGGTCTATCATAGTAATCGAAAAAGATTATGAAAACTATCGCATCTTTTTTGACGAACGAAAATATGCTTCTATTTTCTATGAAAATGTTTTAGCTGCAATTGATTTATATGAATACGAAGAAACATTTCAATTTCATCCAATAGCTTTTGCTTGTTTAATTTATAAAAATACATTTTGGAATTTATATTTACAACCACAAAACATTATTAATAGACAACTTGTTCCTGCTAAAAAACAAGTTCGAAAAAAAGATTTGGGATACTACAATCAAAAAATGGTAGTATCCATGCTAGAAAGAAAGAGAGAATATTTAAAAGACAAAATACGCTATTTTAGTCAAGAGAATAATTTACAATTAGAAGAAACAGCTCAATTTCCTACCAATCCAAACTTAAATGAAATTTTAGTTTTTGATAATATTTGTACTAGACTGGAAAAATATCTTAATGAAAAATATCATACCTATTCTCTTTATAAAAACAATGCTGCAAAATATTTACAACAATTTTTAGCGCTATCATCAGCTTCTGAAATTAATGAACAATTGTTGGTATACATAAATAAAAATGAGACAGCGGCCAAAATTGCACCACAAAATATGTTTTCCCCTCTTTATTTAAAAATAGAACAGAATAATTGCAACTTAGAATCTATAGTTACAGAGGAAACAACTGTCACTACAAATGCGAATATATCTTTACAAAAAAGCAAATTATTACAATTTAATGATCAGACGGCCTTAACTGAATTCGTTTCTCAGACAAAATATTATACTGCTGATAAAATTCAATTAAAAAAAATAGATCTTCATTCAAATAGCATAATAGATAACTTTGACAATTTAAAAAAAGAGATGGAAAGTAAAAACTTGTCTTGCTTTTTTTATAATTACTCAGAAGCACAACCATTATTTATCACTCAACCCCATATTCAGCTCAAACAAATATTTTGGTTGTTTTATTTCCTATTAGAAAACAAGAACTCAGACAAAGATAAAATATTACTTAACATAGAAAATTTTATAAATAATTTAACAATTAGTAATGACAAAAAAAGCACTGATTGTGAAATATTTATTAAAGATATATTATACAAAGACAAATTTGAATACATTTTTGAACTATATAACAAAAAAGTATTTAATAATTTAACAGAAGCAGCAAAAGAAATAGACGCAGTTATAAATAACTGTTTCCTTATAGAAAGTAAATTCATTAATATATTAATAGGAAATATAAATAAAGATAACAACTTATATTTTAGTTTTTCCCCAGCATTCTCATTTACTCTCTATGAAGACATAAATGATCTCAAATACTTCATTACAAACATAATTGAAACATATAACCTAAATGAGTTATCAGATATTCACAATATCTCAATAAGCACAGTAAAAGAAAATGATGAATTATTTGATCTTTTTAACAAGTGTAAAATAAAAAACAAGACATTACCAGTTGAAATTCTTTTTGAACCAAACTTTACCAATAATTTTCAAGAATTATTGCAAGAACTTCATTTACAAAACATTTACACAAACATAAGTAAAACAAATAGTATTCTCAATTCATCTCCTATCGACTCTACTTATTTCGCATTACAAGCACTTATTATCGAACATGAATCACAACAAATAGCAAAGAATCTTGACAATAGTTTTAAAAATTTAATAACAGAAAATGCTGTTGGCTCTAATTGGATACCTCTCATATCGTCAATAAAAGAAGAAACCTTTGATCCCCAAACAGCAATTCAAACTTATTCTATAACTCTATTAAATAAAAAAGATTTAATAACTACAAAATTGCTAGTCACTAACGATCCCTTATTTTATTATGCTAAAAATGTTTTAGATATTCAAATAAATGAAGCAAAACCATACCTATATTTAAACGAATCTGATAAACCACAAACAAGAAGATGGGGTGGTTTTAAACCTCTTGGTGAAATTGCCAACTCACTAGGACTTTCTGTCTTATTTCTAAACGGGGTCGCTGAAGGATTAGAAGGTGAAGATGGCGAAGAAAATCAACCAGAGCTTTCAATTGCAATGCAATTTCATTACTTTGTCGGTCTTTCACAAACCTCTCAATTTGGTTTAGATACAATTAATTCTTTAGCCAGCATAATAAAGTTTAACAAAAATACCTTAAATTATGTCATGAAGTCTCTTGCTACTTTTAAAACTTTTGGTCTACAGGTAATAGACTCTGCTTTATCATCATTTTCAGTTGTTTTGGGTGCTATAAAACTCCATTTCGCCCAAGGCGATACAAAAATTATTTTTTCAGTTCAATTAGCAATGGATTCTGTAGGTTTAGTCATATCATTCGCTACTTTGGGTGCTCTTATTCTTGGATTTTCAACAATAGCTGGTATTTTAGCTGGAATAGGCATCATTTTTGGAATTCTTTCTATATTTATTATTGGCTTAATTCGAGGTCATTTTGTTAACTTAAAAAAAGCTCAACAAATAGGAGACTATTTTAATAAATTGGCTGATCTATATGTAAAAGGTGGACTAGAATATAAATCACAAGAAGCAGCAATCATACCGTTACCAGACGTGATAATTAAAGAGATTAATTTACAAAAAGGAACAATAACTTTTGGTACCCAGCATATTTACCGACACGGTAAAAGCACTTCTCACCCATTTTTACAAATGCGTCCGTTAATGGCACCGCATTTATTAGAACAATCACCAATAAAAATTAATTACCAAGCAGCAAAAACTTTAGTTCTTCCCATTTCTGTAAGTGGGGTAATGTGGTATGACTGGGGACATGTCTTTTTTGTCAGCCGCCGAAATGATGCAGAATTTCGGACAGGACGTGCCATGCGCGATCGCAGTGGTAACCAATTTCGCTATGAAAGAAGTATAGACAAAATTGTGGACAATGTTCGTTTTGACTCCGAAAGTTCTTCATATGTATCTGTTATTTTAAATAGTCAAATTCAATTTGTAGTTACCATGTGTCATAAGCGCACAAAGGACACATGGTTTTATTATTCTATTCAAGGTGTAGGTATCCATGCGATAAAAACAACTCCATTTTGTGACATTACTTTAAAAAATGGTTCTCAGTGGATGATCGATGCCACAATAGAAAGAGAAGAAAACCAAACAAAAGACGGTGAAACAAAATTACTGCGTTTTGAAGGAAATTCTATCATTTTAGAATATAGTTATTTTTATAAAGAAACTACAAATATATTTATTCCCACTAAACACACGGGAAAAATAATAGTAGAAGCACCTGAAACAAAAAAAGTATATTTATCAATTGATAAAGGAATAGTATACTTAGTAGATTTTAAAAATAAAAATATAAATATAAATTCAATTGATGATAATCAAATAGGAAATATTGAATCACAAATTGCAAAAATACAACCTTCACAATTAAAAGGTGTGCAATTTGTAACAATTAAAAATTATGAAAGAAATAAAAGAAATTTAGGAAATGCTTATTATCAAGTAGAAAAAAAGAGAATATTATTTTCAGATACTCCTTTTTATTTTGGCGAATTCGCAATACTTGGCGCCTTAAAAGACAATGTTTGCTTTTTTTATAATAAATATCAGAACCAGTCCAATGGATTTAGACCTTGTTGCTTTTGGAAAGTAGAAATTGAAACTGGCAAACCATTAACATTTTACAAACCATTTGCATATATTGCAGATGCAACAAATATTGTAGATATTTATAATGTTTGGCAAGAAGAAGGAAATATTATTATTTCTTTTTTTCATGGAGAGGGCAAATATTTAACATATCAAATAAATCCTAACGATGAATTAGAATTAATTTCTCTTGTGGCAACTGACAAAAATTTGATCAGCTACTTAAATGATAATCAAATTTATCATAATAACTTAGATACTCTCTTATCAGCATATACCAAAGGAAAAAGCGATAAAACATTTCCTCCAGTCACCGTACCTAATGCTAAAATTGCATTAGCAAAATTTAATTCTGTTATAGCTATCAAAAATTCTTTAAATAAA
>CAYSZE010000217.1:0-4719 GCA_964435255.1 uncultured Oligoflexia bacterium | reverse complement strand
AACAATTACTCACTACTTCAGGCACCACTCACTATGTCATTGGCACAAAATTTAAACGCCAAAAACAAATGGTGTACAACTTTGAGGTTGCAGAACATCATAACTATTTTGTATCCAATGATGGCTATTTAGTTCATAATGATTGTGGCGGTGGAGAGACTGAAGGATATGGTAGAGGAGGACAAAAGTTAGAACCTCATCCAAATGCTAATGGAGCAGGACATTCTTCTTTTAAGACAGATAAAAATGGTTCAATTACTTCTTATGAAACTTACACTCCTCAAACGAATCCGAAAAATCCAAATCCTTATGAGATGATTAGATTTGATGGAAATCATAGTCATAATGGCATGCAGCCTCATGTTCATGATTTAAAAGCTCCTAATAAAGTCAGATCACCTGAACCATATGAACTACCAAGAGGTTATTGAATTAATAAAGGATTATAAAATAAAATGGATAATAATTTTCATGACGCTGAGATTTTAGGAATAGAGAAAAGCCATCAGGGTAAATTAATACTTAGAGTTTCTCTTCAAAATAAGAAAAATTTAAATATTATTTTTCATAGCGCTGTTTGGTGGCAATTATCTCCATTTGAAATTGAAAACATATTATATGATAAAATTATCGAGTATAAAAAAAATAATATACCACAAGAAATTACTAATATTTTACAAAAAAACATTAATAATGAATTTATAAATTTTATTTTAAATGGCGAATATAATGTATATTCCATAATTTCTATTCATGGATGCGAAGGCATAATTGTTGCTACAGAAATTAATTATTCATATTAATTATAAAATTTATAAAAACAATTAAGCATATTTTAATATATTATACAAATTATTATTTTAGAATAAATAGTTAAAAAAAACTGTACTTAAATAGGTATGCAGAAAATCTTTCTTAAACATAGACAAGCACTCCAATTGATGATCTAATAATAGATTTAATTTAAATTTTGCTAGAATTAATTACACAGATGAATAAGATTTCAATGAATTGCATATTTGAACTAACAGTTTTAGATTAAACTTTTTTATCTAATGAATTAGTTTTTTACTTCTAGAAAATTTTATTGAAGTATGTAAAATGGAATATTTTTTAGCTTATTATTCTTTTGTAAATAGATCACAGAATTCATGATAAGCAAAGAATTTTGAACTTTTAATCCAAATCAAAAAAAATTCTTGGAATTGCAATCAATAACCGATTAATGAAATATCTTTAGTAGAATACCACTTGCGAGCATATAAATTTTTTGCAATAATAATCATCAAAAAATCGATAAGAATATAAAATTGTGTAAGACTTTACTTTATTTGAAATAATCATTATTTAAAATTAATTTAGAGAGTTCAGGAAAAAGTTGCTTAAGGCGGTTTATTCTAAAAAAAATCCTTCATGAGATAAGAGAGAGAATAAAGAATTATTCATTAAGGAATTTTTTTTACTTCAAAATAGACTTTATTTAAGTTCCCAAAGATAAGAATAGCAATCTTTTAAATATCACTAAATAAAGATTTTTAATTTATACTTTTTAAAAAGAGATAGAAAAAAGTTGATAAAAAAAACTGCAAGAAGTAAGCTTTGATATGTTTGATCTGCCAATACATTGGTAGATTTTTTTGTTATCTATATTTGCTAAAATATTTAACAGGAGTTTGCTACTTAATTTTAATTCACAATAATTTTCTTGACTTTTAATTCGCATTGTTTTTTTGAGGTTTTAATGAAAAGAATTTCTTTTAAATCATATATTTATATACCAATATTTATATTAGCTATTCATTTTTGTTTTTGGTTTTTTCTTTTAGAATTCAAACCACTAATCACACCTGCACAAAACATGCTTGAACTTTTAAATCATTGGGACTCTGGATGGTATACAAAAATCTATAAATATGGATATGAAATTGAGGAAAGTCGTGCTTTTTTTCCATTATATTCAATACTAATTAAAATATTTACTATTGATTTTCACACGTTGTCACCTGCTCTTACAGGTACAATCTTGTCAACAATTTTCTTTTTTACTTTCTTATTTTTTCTTTGGAAAGTGCGAATAAATCAGGATAATTTGCCAGTGTGGTTATACCCTAAAAATATGTTATGCTATTTATTTTTCCTTTTATCACCTGCAAGTTATATATATCATACTCATCATACTGAATCCTTATTTTTATTACTTTCTTTCTTAGGACTTTATTTTTCATATAAAAATAAATTTTTTACAGCCTCCATTATTGCTGGATTATGTAGCGTAACTAAAAATCAAGGCATATTATTAGCTGTGACCGTTGCATTCATGCTTTGTGAACATCATGACTCAAATCTTAAAAAATTAAGAACGTTTATCATTTCTGGATTTATTTCTGGGACATTCTTCATGTCTTTTTTAATTTATCAGTTTTTTGCATATTCAAACCCGTTTGAATTTATAAAAGCCCAATCAAATTGGCATCATATTGAGCATATTTCCGAGTATTTTAAAACTTTAATTATGCAAAACAAATTTCAAGATTATTCTTTAGGCGCAATAAAACATCAATTATTTTTTTATTTAATCTTTTATTATTCTCTTCGTTTATGGAAATATTCAAAACCTATAAGCATATATTGCCTGTGTTCAGTTTTAATCTTACCAATGCAAGGAGAAGTTATAAATTCTTTTAGGTTTTTGAGTTATTTATTTCCTACTTTTTTCATAATGGGAATTTATGAAAATAAAAAGGAATTACTTCTAAAAATGATCCTCTTAATTGTTTTTATATTTTTAAATATACAAACTGTTTATAATTACGCCATTTTAAAATGGGCTTACTAATTTCTTTAATTTTTTTATAATAAACTTAATTGATATTATGTAAAGGATTGAGATTTTGGGAGCAAGTAATAAAGAGTGAGTGGAAGCCAATAAAAAATATTTTTGAAATTTAAATGTATTACATCACTTCCCTTTCTTACAAACCCCCAGCTGAATCATATTTACTGAATCAACTATCTTACAATCAGAAGGAATTTCTGTTTTTTATAGAAAAAACCAAACTCTGCTGTTAATGATGTTTCTCTTTCTCTAAAACATAATCCTAAAGTTGGATAATAAGTTGGTGTCAGCTAAAAATATAGGCTTTATTCCATAAAAATTTGGATTTCTTTGTTTTAATTGTTCACACACTTTAAAAGGAGGGAATCATCACCTTTTAACACCACATCAAATTCAAGCCATTTTTTACGCTTTTAAGTATATAATGTTCATGATATATTACTATTTTCGCAAAAATATTTTCTTTGATAAACGTAGAAAAATTCACTCAAATGGAATCTCCCATACAAATACTTAAATACTTTTAAAAAAATTTAAAAAAATTTAAAAAAGGCACTTGATTTAAGTATTTTATATTCTAATTTTTGCCAAATGGCAATAAAATTTTTAGATTTTGCTGGCGGCTATGGTGTTTTTACCCGATTAATGCGCAATTTAGGTCTTCCTTTTTACCACTATGATAAATATACCCCTAATTTATTTGCAAAAAGTTTTGCTGCTGATTTAAATGCGCAAAACAATAAATATGAGCTTATAACAGCTATTGAGGCGTTCGAACATTTCGATGCCCCACTTTCACAAATTTCAGAACTTTTAAAGCATACAGATCATTTGCTGATCAGCACTGAACTTTTACCTGCAACAAAACCCTTACCAGGACAATGGCATTACTACGCTCTAGATCACGGTCAACATATTTGTTTTTATTCAATAAGTACTTTTGAATATTTAGCTAAAAAATTTAATCTAAATTTTTATACTAATGGTTGTGATATTCACTTACTCAGCAAAAAAAAGATACCAAAATTTTTATTTAAATTAATTGTAAATTATAAAATTGCCTTGTTTATTAGGTATGCGTTTAAATATCCTTCCTTACAAGACAAGGATCAAAAAACTATCGATCATTTTAAGAGTTTACAATTAAATAATGGGGTTAATTAAATATTATTAATTAAACTTTAACGTACACTTTGACTTGCCACAAAATTTAGAAATATTTGAAAAACATTTGGCATATAAACACCTTGCACACCCGAATATGTAACTCTATTTGTAAACGGGGTTCTCAAGCCAAAACTTGGAAAATAATAGTTGTATTTTACAATATAATTAGAATATGAAATATTATTTATATTTGTGACCACAACAAAATCATCATATTTATTAGCATATCTTTTAATAACTTGAATATTTTTTGTTGGACAAGCTGATACATACTCATTTACTTTTAAAGAATGTTCATTATTTAATCTAAAATAAACACTTTCAATTAATAAACCTGAATAATTCGCAAATAAATTAACAAAATCGCCTTCAACTTCAATATTTTTTCCTAAATAAGTTAATTTTTCATATTGATTAAGCTCTGTCACACAATACAATTGCGTTTTTTCAGAAGCATGTGCTGCCGATTCAAAAAACACAATGCCAAAAGCAATTGTAAATAAAACCCGAATATATTTTTTTAATTTCATAAGACACCTCAATTAAACTATTCCACGTAACAAGCCACCTTCCACGCGGAGAGCTGCGCCATTTGTCGCTGATGATAAAGGGCTACAAATATAAGTTACAAAACTTGCGACTTCATCTACAGAAGCAAAACGTTGGATTAAGGATGAGGAACGATATTCTTTAAAAAACTTTTTCTCCATTTCTTT
>CAYSZE010000216.1:0-6392 GCA_964435255.1 uncultured Oligoflexia bacterium | reverse complement strand
ATAGGGGTGTCGGCTGGGTTTACTTTGTAATAAATAGGCGGACTAGGAATATCTTGTGGTAATAAATTAGAACTCGTATTAATTGCAGCTTGTACCTCTTGCACAGCAACGTCTAAATTCATTGCCAATTCAAACTGCAAGTTAATAATTGATACCCCATTTGCGCTTGAAGATGTCATCAATTTTAAACCACTCATTTGCCCAAATTGTTTTTCTAAAGGTGCGGTTATAGAAGAAGTTACGACAAGAGAACTTGCTCCTGGATAAAAAGTTTTAACTTGAATAGTTGGATAATCTACTTCAGGAAGTGCTGCTACAGATATTAATTTATAACCTAAAAAACCAATTAAAAGAATAGCAAACATAATGAGGGTTGTGGCAATAGGTCTTTTAATAAAAGGTTCAGAAATATTTATCATTGTCCGAGATCGGCTCCATCTGTTAATTTATCTAAGCCGTCAGTTATGACGATATCTCCTAATTTAAGTCCTTCTTTTATAACAATATTATCGCCATCTATTTCTCCGCTGGTAACTTTTATAAATTTTGCTTTATTATTTTCTTTAATATAAACATATTCTCCGTTTTTACCATGCTGGAGAGCAGAAACTGGTATAATTAATGTGTTTGTTAAAGTTTCTAACATTAATTTGATGTTTACAAATTGGTTAGGGAATAAATTAAGTTTATCATTATTAAATTCAGCTCTTAATCTAATTGTTCCTGTTGATGTATCTACTTGATTATCGATAGAGTTTAATTTTCCGATTGACAATGTTTCTTTATTATCTTTATCTATGGCTAATACTTGTAAAGGATTATTTTGAGATGTTTTTTCAATTAGTTTTGGCAAATATTCTTGTGAGACTGAAAATAAGACAGATATTGGCTGCATTTTGTTAATAATAACTATGCCATTTTGATCACTCGTTTGGACATAGTTACCTGGATTGACAAGACGTAATCCTAGTTTTCCTGAAATTGGTGCTACTATTTTACAATTATTTAAATTAACAGAGACTGCATCCAACTGACCTTTATCAAACTCTACAATTCCTTCGTATTGCTTTACTAATGATTTTTGCGTATCTAAAGTTTGTCTAGATACACCTCCAGCTGGAAATAAATTTTTATAGCGTTTTAAATCTGTATGGGCGTTATTAAGCAAAGCGAGATCTCTATTTAATTGTCCTTGGTATTGAGTGAATTGAGCTTTATATGAGCGGGAATCAATTTCAGCTATCACTTCTCCTTTTTTAACAAATTGTCCTTCAGTAAAAAATACTTTTATCAATTCACCATTTATTTGGGTTTTAACAGTTACGCTTTCCAATGCTATAACTGTTCCTATAGCACTTAAGAAAACAGGAACATCTTTCATTTTTACTTCTGTTGACTGGGTAATTATTGAATTTTTTAAATTCATTTTTTTAAATTCTTGTTTGTTTTTAGGTATTAAATTAATGTTTTTATTTTCACCTTTAAAACTAATAAAATTAATTATGATTAGAATTGTTGATAAAAAAATTATTAAAAAAATTAATATAATTGCTAAACTGCGAATGTTTTTGCGAGGATTTTTTATAACGTCATATAAATTCATTTATAAGACTCATCTTTAATGGGAAAAATTTGCCATAAATATTAAATTTCAGATACTAAGATTATAGTTTATGATATAGTAGTTGTAAATAGGTAAATTCTTCTAAGCACTTTCTTTAGGAACAAAATCATCTTTTGTACTTTGAAGATCATCAATTCGTGCGTTAATTTCATTAAGAAGTTTTGTTAAATATCTTTTTCTAGCATGTAAATAAAACAAGCATTTCCTGCTATTTTTCATATCAAGATCTGTTGATTTAGTAGCTCTTTTCATGAAATTGATATTACTTCCTTTGCTACTTAAGTTTAATAATGTTCTTTTTTTTGTAATAACTCTATTAAATGCCAACCTTTCAACACTAGCAAGAATTGCATTTCTTCTTTGTATAAGTTCATGTAACGATTCAAGAGTGGTTTCTATTTCTTTTTTTCTTTTATAAAGGTTATCTAATATCGGCATATGATTAAGCTTCTTTCTTTAATCTTTAGCTTGATGACAATATGTCGGATGATCTATTGTTTTGCTTTAGTTGGGTATTTATATTTGAGTCAAACTAATGTAATATTTGCAAGCGAGAATTCATCCGCTAAAAAAGAAATACCAGACTGGCAAGCAGCATTTTCTTTAGGGTTTGGAAATGCCTTGTATATGAATAATCATAATCCGAATTTAATTCATGCAAGTTTAAATTTTTTATTTCATCCTATTCATGATTATGATAATTTAGAAGCAAAAATTAAAATTATGACTCAGTCGCCTACGAAAGAAGACGATGGATTAATAGAAGTGCCATTACGAGACTATGATTTTTCTCAAGTTAGTGAAATTTGGTTAAAATATCAAATATTTAGAAATTTACAATTTAAGGCTGGAAGATTTCCAGACACACCTGATGAAATGACTCCTGTCTCTTGGCCTTATCAATCTATATTTGGGAAACTCGATTTTTTGAAAAATGACTATTTTAATTTGAGCTTTTTGTCACGTCATGATTTGTTATCTGTTTATTCTTATCAGTCAAACAAGTCGACGGCTACCAACATTGAGCGCACAAGAGCTGAGTTAAATTTAGAAATGAATCAGAATTTATTAGCAATGGATTTGTTCTTAAATATAAGGTCTTATTATGACTACTTTGCTGATCCTGATTATGTGTTGAGTTCTTTAACATTTGGTAGAGAGCAATATATTGAGAAACCAGTGACAATTTATGATCAAAAGTATAGATTGTTAACCTATTCTGGTGAATTTGGAATAAAAAGCGATATGATGCAATCTTTATTTGTTGCTAAATATTGGAGTAATTTAATTGCGACTCATTATTCTTTCGGGAAAATGTTTGGTTTTGAACAGAAGTTAATATGGGGTCAAACAACTTTACTTTTAGCTTTTTATAAGTTTTTTGCAGAACAAAATGCTGCTCCTCCCTCATTTCTATCTGCTAATTATTTCCCTGGATTTCAAATTACAACATTTCATACAGCTTTATTTCATAAGTTTACTGATCAAATTCAAGGAACTATTGATTATCGCTATGAGCAAGCTGATGTATACGGACAGTCAAATAATGTTTCTATGAGCCCTGGTATGACTCCAAATATACCTAAATATAAAATATTTTTTATTCTTGAGTATTTATTTGATTCTTTTACAACTAAGGATATTTTGACGCGTCAATAAAAAAATCGCTTCTTATTGCAGAATTCATTTTACTCACTTAACCTAACTATTGAGAAGATTATTGAAATAGAGGGGGGGACCTTGAAAATAAATACCTCACGTTTCGGTGAAGTTGAAATCAATGAAAAAGATATTATTACCTTACCTGAAGGGCTCATTGGCTTTCCAGAATTAAATCAATTTATATTGCTCGATCATGATCAAGACTCACCGTTTAAATGGCTGCAGTCAGTGACCGATTCTGCTATGGCTTTTATCGTCATTAGTCCATTGTCATTTCGTCCTGATTATATGGTAGAGGTAACAGAAGAAGAAGTTGCATCATTAAAGCTTTCTAATCCTAATGAAGCTGTTATTTCTGTTATAGTTACAATTCCTGTGGATCCTAAAAAAATGAGTGCAAACTTAAAAGCACCTCTCGTGTTTAATTTGAGCAATCGTCTTGGTAAACAAGTTGTTTTGAAAGATCCGCAATACCAAACAAAGCATTTTATAATGGAAGAAATGAAGCGCTATACACAAAGAGAGTCACAAAATGATCTCAAAAAGGCTATACAACAGCAATTTGCTAATAAAGTAGATAATGAGACAGTCACAAAATAAATTACCAATACCTTTCTCTGTTTTTCTTAATTCTTCTTTTTTATTTCGTCTAAATAAATAATTTTTAAAAAAGCTCGCAGGAGCTTATAACTGCGTTACAGTGACGTACTTTTGAAATTTGCTAATCCCTTAGTAACTTATTCTGCTCTCTTTTTTCTTTAGCTTAAATAGAGACCCTTTTATAGACAATCGGAAAAGTATTTTATAGTGAGGAATTTATTTTGAGAAATTTCTTTGCATAAAAATTCTTTGAATTTTAAAAATAAAGAATAAATTTTTCTGACTAGGAAATTTTTTCATAATACCTTTTTATGAATTTTAAATTTTAAAAATTGTCTGTGCTAAAATTTGTGCCGTTAATTTACAAAACCATTACTTAAAAATGTACTTATTCTATATTTTGGGGTTCTTTAACTGTTGTTCATTAATAAAAACGCGCTTTCTCCTGCGATGCACTGCATTAAAAGCTTATGAAAGAGAAATTTTTAAAAACTGTTTAACATATCTGGTTTAAAAAAATTTGTAAAGGCTTCAATTTAAATTATATAAGATTAAGGTTCGTTTCTGTTTTAAGATATGGGAAATAATATTTAGCATGCATATGCGATTATTGGAGATTACTATGGATTTACAAACAATAACATTAGCAGGTGGTTGTTTTTGGGGAGTGGAAGAGTTATTTTCCAAGTTAGATGGAGTGGTGTCGACAGAAGTGGGTTATTCAGGTGGTGAATTACTCAATCCTAAATATGAACAAGTTAAGTTGGGTACGACAGGGCATGCTGAGGCTGTGCAAATTCAATTTAATAGGAATAAAATTTCTTTAGAGAAAATTTTGGAATATTTTTTTAGATTACATGATCCTACTACTTTTAATAGGCAAGGAAATGATATTGGAAGCCAATATAGATCATCCATTTTTTATCATACTGAAGAACAGAAACTGATTGCAGAATCAGTTAAAAAGAAAGTTCAGGATTCTGGAAAATGGTCAAAACCAATTGTTACGGAGATTGTTCCTTTGGTGAATTTTTATTTAGCTGAAGAATATCACCAAAAATATTTAAAGAAGAATCCTAATGGCTACAACTGTCATTTCTTGCGAGAATAAAAAATATATTTCTTATAAGTTTGTAATTATTTTTTAAAATTTTAAAATTAAAAATTAATTTTCAATCTAGATTTTAATTTAAAAAATAATTTTAAGTCAATCATTTGACTTAAATGACTATCTTTCTTTTCAAATTACTGGTAAAGTTAATTTAATATTAGTTTCACATTCAAATGAAAGGAAAATTTTATGGTTGTTAAAAAAACTAGAAAATCAGCGGCTAAAAAAACTGGAGCTAAAAAAACGACTCGTAAGAAGGCTACTAAAAAAACTGGAACTAAGAAAAAGAAAGTAGCTGGTAAGAAAACTACTAAGAGAAAAACAACAAAAAGAAAAACTGTAAAGAAAACAACTAAAAAAACAGGTAGAAAGAAAACAACAGCGAAAAAGAAGACTGCTAAACGTGGTCGTCCGAAAAAAGCAGGAACAAAAACTGCTAAGAAACGCGGTCGTCCAAGTAAATTAGATAAATTAAAGAAGAAAACTAGAACTAGAAAATCAAAAAAAGCGTCTACTGATTCATCTGAAGGTGGAAATCAAGAACCAGGGATGAATTTAAACTAATCTACTGAATATTGTGTTTACATGGAACATAATTTGAGATTCTCTTCAAATTATCTTCTTTATAGAATTCCAGTAACAAATTTCATATTCCATTTTTGCAATAAAAAGTTAATTAAAGATTTTACTCTAGTGTACTCTGCTTGTTCAAGAGCTGATTGCGCTGTGATTAAATCGACAAAGCTAGCAGAACCCACTTTATATCTTCCATTCATCACTTGGTAAGCTTTTTTTGAAGCAAATAATACTTTTGCTGATGATTCTAGTTCTTGCGTTGAAAGATAAAGATTCCCATGTGCTATTCTAATTTCGCCAGTAATTTTTTGCACATCTTCATCTTCTTCAATTTTACTTTGTGTATATTTTAGCTTTGCTTGGTTTTCATTAGAATATGAAATGAGCTTATCGAATAGAGTCCAAGTAAAATTGATTCCAAAAATATATCTCATATTATTAAATATTTGTTCACTTACAGGATCTTGATTGTTAGGTGTGACATTGTTACCATTCACAGTTTGGTCATTAAGATAAGCGGCATTTGATGTTGCTGTCATAACAAAATCAATTTTGGGATAATATGTTGATTGCGCTGTTTCGATATCATAAGAAAACGATTTTTTTAAATTTTGTAATGACTTTAAATCAGGTCGTTTTTGTAAAGCTAAAGTAACTAATTCTGACTCTGTTCCTAGCTTTGAATCAGCAGCTATTTCGTCTATATTGATTTCAGCAAATTTGTAATTTTTTTGGTAATCTAGTCTAAGTTTTTGTAAAAGCATGATTTCGTCATTACGCAGTTTATTTTTCAAACTGATTAAATTTGATTCAGCAAGA
>CAYSZE010000215.1:0-4346 GCA_964435255.1 uncultured Oligoflexia bacterium | reverse complement strand
TAATTATTGCTTTTGTATCATTTGTCATTTTTTTGCCTAAAATTTTTAAAATATTCAGAAGAAAAGGATTATCTGGTTTAAAAATGGACTACAATATTATTAGAGGGCTATTTAGTCAGTTTAAAATGAAGTAAATTATATAAATTAATTTAACAGGTGTGACAATGCCGCTACATGCTCCTGAGTTTCCCCCAGAATTCAAATGGGTTAATTCCGAATCTTCTTTAACTTTAGAAAAATTTAAAGGTCATCCAATTTTGTTACATTTTTGGACTTTTGGAAGTATTAATACACAGCAAGTATTAATTGATATTAAAAAACTTGAAGAAGAATTTAGTAAAAAAGGTTTGGTCGTTATTGGTATTCAAAGTGCTAAATTCAACCATGAACAGAATATCGAAAATGTCAAAGAAGCTTGTCACAGATTAAATATTAATCACCCTGTTATAATTGATGAAGAGGCACAAATAGCAAAGAAATTTGCAATAAGAAGTCTACCTGCATTTATTTTGATAGATTTAGAAGGTCGCATTTTATTATCTATTGCAGGTGAAAATAAATATGAGCATTTACGAGAACAAATAATATCATTAATTACTAATAAAAATTTACCTCAATTTGAATTATATAATTGGTATTCTTTTGATGATAAATTTAATTTTAGATATCCAACAAAAACTGTTGCAACAGAAATTCAAGGTAATTTATTTTATTTCATTTCTGATAGTTTTAACAATAGAATTGTTCAACTTAATGAAGAAGGACTGTTCGTAACATCTTTTGGGGAAGGAATACTTTCCTCACCTTTAGGATGCTGTGTTTGGAAAGAGGATTTAATTGTTTGTGACTCAGGGCACCACCGCGTTCTTGCTTTTGATTTAGAAGGCAAACCGCAAAGAAAATATCGTGTTCTTGCTGGTAAAGGAGAAAAAGGAGCATTCGAAGCGCGAGCGGAGTATGATGCAAAATCAGCCCCCTTAAATTTTCCTTCTGATGTGTGTGTTTGGGGGCATCATTTAGTTATTGCCTGTTCAGGAAGTCACCAAATAGTCCAGTATGTAAGTAAAGATGATTCAGTTACACATATTGCAGGTTCAGGAAAAGAAGATCTTTTAGATGGTCCTGCTTCATATGCTGCTCTTGCAGAGCCTTCAGGGATATCTGCTATTTCTGATAATGTTATGGCCTTCACAGACAGTGAAACCAGTTCTATCAGGCTTCTCGTAAAAAATTGGAATGAAACTGGTAAAACAATGATTATAAGTTTGGTTGGTGGTGGATTGTCTGAATTTGGTTTTTCTGATGGTCTTGGAGCAGAAGCTAAAATGCAACACCCGTTAAGTTGTGCATGGAGTCCAAATTCACAGAATTTATACGTCATTGATTCATTTAATAATGCAATGCGCATTTATTCTTTAGGTAAAGATTATCTAGGAACTGTTCCATTATCTGAGAAGTTAAATGAGCCTGCGGGAATTAGCTGGCACTCTGGTAACTTGATTATTACCGATACAAATTCGCATAGAATTCTTTTAATTAAAGAAACAGACGTAAATCAAAGAATTCATACTGATTCACTTGATATAGCAAAAGTAAATAAAATTTTTAAAGGTCCTTTTGCAAAGATAACGGATTATCCAAAAAATGGCTTTAATCAAAATTTAGTTTAGTTGTTTTTTTTTTAAATAATTTGTTGATCAAATAACTGCCAAATTTCTTGATTTTATTTCTCATTAGTAATAATTTAATAATGTGTTTTGTTCCTTTGAGTAAGATTTTTCTACTTTATAGAAGGAAAAGTTATGGTACGTTATAATAGAATTTTAATATGCACCGATTATTCTGCAGCAAGCATTAAGTCTTTTGATAAAGCGTTACCACTTGCGAAAAGTTTTAACTCAGAAATTCATATCTGTCATGTTGTTACTCCTGTTGCTTCAATTCCTGTTCATGGGTATTATTATCCAATGAATATTGATTTAGAAAAAGAGGCTATGCAAGAAGCAGAATTAAAAATGAATGCCTTAATAGAAAGTAAAGGTATAGAAAAAGACAATATACATATCTTTTTTTCTGACCCCAAAGAAGGCATTGTAGCTATAGCTAAAGAACTAAAAGCTGATTTAGTAATGATTGCTGGACATCACCACTCCTTTATAGGAATGCTTGGTTCAACTGCTAATTATGTTGCTAACAAAATACATTGTGATGTTTTGATTATTAATGATTGCTAGGCAAAAGAATTCCACTCACTTTTTAACAGTGAGTACATAAAAACATCTTGGAAATTATTATTTTTATAAAAGAAGTTTCTTCTAGTACCTTCTCTTATCATCCCAATTTTTTCTAATAATTTCCAACTTTTTATATTCTCTGTAGCACAAAAAGCCTCAACTCTTTGAATATCATTATTTATAAAACCATATTTAAGTAAAGTAATGACAGCTTCACTTGCATATCCTTTTCCCCACCAGTCGTGATGTAAAACATATCCTAATTCAAAAGTATAAGGTGATGAGAAGTTCTTCGGTAATAAACCTACAGTCCCTATTATAAAATTTTTGTTATTAAAGTTTACTTCTATTCCAAGGTTATTCATTGGAAATTTTTTTGCTAATAAAATAATTCTTGATAAATAATTATTTGTATCATTAAGGTCAGCATGAATATCCCAGTTTAAAAATTTTGAGACTTCAGAATTGCTTGCATAACTAAAAATATTAATATTATCACTTTCATTAAGAGTTCTTAATTTTAATCTACTTGACTGAATGAGCAACATATATACCTCTTAAGAGACATTTTATTGAAAAAATGAAAAATAAAATAGCCAAATTTTGCCTACCTTTACTGTTTAAATAAGATCCCAATTATATTTTTGATAAACTGTTTGACTTAAAATTTAGTTTCATATAAAAATTTATATAATCAAAAAAAAACAGGTGAAAAATGAATAATTTTAAATATCTTATTTACTTTTTATTAGTAATTTTTACTCTATTTCATTGTAAAATGAGCTATTCAGATGAAGTCTATGTTTATTGCGCTGATAAAGAAAAAAATTGGAAGTGGTTAAAGTATGGAAAAGAACGAGTAAGAATTTCTGGGCAATGGATTGATATGAGAAAAAAACTTTTTAATAATAGTACTCTCTCAACAAAATATTTTGCAATCGATGGATATAAAGAAGATATACTTAAGCTGCGTGAACTATGCGTCATTCAACAAGGTATAAACTATCAATTTATTCAAGCAGCTAATTCTTATTTTACGCATTGGTACCCAATTGGAATCAGTAATAAAGAAGTAGCTCCAGGTTTTTTTGAAATTACAAAATTTCCTTCAAACTTTTTACATAGAGGTGTATATCAGTTGACAAGTAAACTATTAATAGAAAATGAATGGAATAACATTGATAGTTATTTTTATGGAAATTAACGAGTAACAGAATTTATATAATGTTTTTATGTTTTTTTAAAGCAAATGAGGATCTTAACTTCCAAAGTTCATTTGGATTTTTCAGTTGCCTACTATTCTCTAAAATATCATTTTTTAAACACTCAATTTGGTTTTTTAAGATTTCTATTTCATAAAGAATGGATGAAATTTCAGTTTTTTCTTTGTCATTAACATTTCTAAAAAAAGTTTGAATATATTTAGCTAAATTTTTAGCTGGAATAAAATAATTTTCTCTGTCTTCTTTAATCGCTATAATTTCGTTTTTTAGCAGAATTTCAATAAAAGGTTTATATTCATTTTCATTTATTATTATAGCACTTTTAATAAAATCTGTTGGTGATAAATAAGCAGAAAAATTTTCGTCTGTTTGATTGTTAAATACAGCAAAGAGCAACTTTGAAATTTTATTTGCAGGCGCAATTTTTCTTCTTCTTAAAAATTGCTCTAAATTTTTTAGATTTTTGTTTTTCATAAAAAACTGCCCTTTAACTAGATATTATTTGGTGTATCGGTTGGTATGTTCTTTAATTTAGCAAATAAATAAAAAGTCCTTAAAAAAAATATAATAATATTTAATAGTTAAAAGAGATGGTGTTTTAAAATTAAAGTAAACGAGTTCATAAATTAAGGTAGGTAGCACTTGAGGTCAATACTCATTAGCTTTTAGTGTGAGCAGTCTTGCAGATATGGGAATGAAAATAACGCATCACTTTTAAGCATATCTAATTCTTCTTAAGAAAGAATGACTATGAAAAAATTTAAAAAGTGCTCTTTTAATAGACATAACATATTGTAAATTTTAATAAAAATTTTTATTGATTATTTTTTGTGTCATTTTTTGGGGGTAAAATTTTGAATTAAAAATAAGCAAAATATATAATTATGAA
>CAYSZE010000214.1:0-2608 GCA_964435255.1 uncultured Oligoflexia bacterium | reverse complement strand
AAGTATATATTCTTGGCGTGGTGCAAGACCTTCCATTATTTCTGACTTTCTGCGACAATTTCCAAGTGCTAAAAAAATTACGTTAGAACAAAATTATCGTTGTTCACCAAATATTTTAAATGCAGCAAATAGCGTCATTCGAGAAAATACAGAAAGACTAGGGAAAGAACTGTGGAGTGAACAACCCAATCAACATCCTATTATAATGCATGCTTGTGAAAATGAAAGAGATGAATCTATTTTTGTTTCTGACACAATCTGTGACTTAAAAAAAGAAATAAATAACTTTAGTTATGAACAAGCAGCTATATTAGTACGTTCAAATAGCCAAACATTAGCTATAGAACAAGTTTTTATCGAAAAAAATATCCCTTACGTTATACATGGTGGAACTCAATTTTTTGACCGCAAAGAAGTTAAAGATTTACTTTCATATTTAAAATTCGCATACAACCCCAATGATCTCAATAGTCTTTTTAGGATAATCAACTTACCTGCAAGAGGCATAGGAATAGCAACACTTGAAAAAATAAAAGATAGTTTTTCCCAAATGAAAAATTTAAATGCAAACGAAAATGTTATGCCTATTTTAGCGAGTCTTGCTAAAGAACATAAAGGTATAAAAGAATTTTTAATTAAATGGGAAGAATATGGTAAAAAATTAAAACAAGCAAAAAATAAATATGAAATTTCAGCACATTTAAAAGAGTGTTTCGAACAAATTGGTCTCAAAAATGAAATATTATTAACCTCCATAAATATGCAAACCGCTCAGTTTCGCATAACAGTTGTGGAAAGGGTTTTTCAAGTTATTGAAAAACTTGAATTAGAAAAAGAAAATTTGGCTGCAGTAGTTGATGCTCTGCACCTCGATAAGGCCCGCTATGATGTTGCCAAAGATAATAAAAACAAGGTACAAATCATGACAATCCATTCTTCTAAAGGGCTTGAATTCCCATACGTATTTCTAATTGGGGTTGAAGATGGTATCCTGCCTCATGAAAAAAGTATCAATCTTGAATCGGGGATTCAGGAAGAAAGGCGTCTCTTTTATGTTGCTATTACAAGAGCGAAATTTAGACTTTTCATTTCATATTGCGGTTTTCGAAAAAAAGGCAAGACAGCTGGAAAAGATGTGGAACCTAAACCGTCCCGCTTTTTATCTGCAATACCTAATCAACTTATTATTCGGGAAAAAACCGATCCAAATTCAGAAGAAGCAAAACGGATGGATGCTGCAAGAAAATTATTTGAACTCTTTCGTTAATAAATATAAAGAAAATCATAATTAGTATGAATAGAAATTATTACTTTTTAAAATATTTTATTATTTCATTCGCATTAATAACTGTTGCTCTAGTATTAACTGCTATTTATTTTTTGTTTCATTTAAAATCAGAAACACCAGCATTATCCGAAATAGCGCAAAAAGTTGGGCAACCTACTTTTGCTATGGCTTTTAACTACACAGTAGATACAGATAAACAGCTTTATCTATTTTCAAAAAATATTGGTTTAGAAAATAACCCCAGAACACAACAGACAGTTCCACCAATAGGAGAACTGGGGGCAAAAGGTTTTTTTATTTTTGATGTCCACCCTAAAAATAGCGATAAAGCAATAATTGCATTAGATAATATTTTAAATGATTTTTTAGCCTCATCTGAAACTTTTGAAGACAACGAATTTTTTGATCCTGAACCGCTCGGAAACGAAATTAGAGATGAAATTCTACCTCATAATGACTTACAAGCTGCAAATAATGAGGAATTAGTTTCAGAAATTGAAGAAAATCCGTTTTCTAAACCTTTGACTCTTTTAATTGAAGAACTATGGAACGGAAATACAATATTAGTGGGAGGCGTCACCCAATTACAACTCTCACTAAAAGACTCTTTTATAATTTCATTAGAACCAGTAATAAAAAAAATTGTTAATTTATCATCTGATACTTTAAAAAATATTGTGATTAAAAACATCCCTGTTTCTGTGCAAAATTTCTTAAACAATCATGCAGTAGAATTATCATCTGAATCTCTTGAATATGATGAATTAAATAAAGTTAATCATTCCCAAATTATTTTATCAATAAATGATCCTTTAGAATTTTTAAATTCTTTTTGCTCACAAAAAAATAACCCGTGGGACTTTTGTGGCCGATTTAATTTCCAACGCAATAATTTTCGCAAAAATTTAGAAGGATTTTTGTCTCTTTTAAGTGATGATTTTAAAATAAAATTAGATATTTATTGGTCAATTTCAGGACATTCAATTATTTACTCTAATCAGAAACAATTTATTTTGAATACTTTAAACAATAAAGTTGATAATAATTTAAAAAATATTTTAACTACTGTGTCATCCTCTGGTGCCGATTTTTTATTGCCTACAGATAGCTCTAAAAAATATTCAAGTATTTCTTTCTTATCTGACATGATCCAGTCACAAAATAAATTATTAGACTTAGTAGAAAGAATTAGAAAAAAATCTTCAGTATTATCCGATTACTTTTCTTCTCCGAATGGTGAAATTATCTTTAGAAATATTGAGAAAAATATTAATACAATAACTTCCTATTCTGAAAGCGCTTCTTTAACTCTAGATACTG
>CAYSZE010000213.1:0-4588 GCA_964435255.1 uncultured Oligoflexia bacterium | reverse complement strand
AAATAAGGGAACAGCATGGATCTCAATACCCAGCGTCTTTTTATCATTGATGGTATGTCTCTATTATTTCGTTCATTTTATGCAATGGGATCTCGCTTGACAGCACCCGATGGTACTCCAATAGGCGCTGTGTATGGCTTCCTTAAAGTCATGATTAAAATATTTCGTGAACAAAATCCGACACACTTTGCTGTGTGTTGGGATTTAAAAGCAAAAACTTTTAGACATGAAGTATTTCCTTTATATAAAGCGAATCGAGGTGAAACGCCACCCGAAATTATCCCCCAAATTAAAATAATTCAAAAATTATTAACTGACTTACATGTGCCTACGTTTGCCATACCAGGTTATGAAGCAGATGATATAGCTGGTAGTTTAGCAAAATTTTTTGAACATTATGGTAATGTTTTTCTTGTTACTTCTGATAAAGACTACATGCAAGTTGTAAATAATAAAATACAAATGTTTTCTTTAAAAAAAGGTGATGAATACGATATTATTAACATTGATAAAGTTATAGACTATTTTGGAGTATCTCCTGATAAAGTTATAGAAGTTTTAGCTTTAACTGGCGATCCTGTCGATAATATTCCTGGAGTTAAAGGAATTGGCGATAAAACAGCAGCAAAATTAATTGCGGAATTTGGTTCTGTCGAATCTATATACGATAATATTCTTGCAGTACAAAACAAAAGAGCTAAAACCGCTCTGGAAAATCATAAAGAAGATGCAATATTATCAAGATATCTTGTTACTATAAAGACAGACATCCCACTTAACGTATCTGAATTTGCTCTAAGATATACTTTTAATGAATTAAAAAATCATAAAGAAACAAGGACACTACTTGAATCATTACGCATGATAACTTTATTGAAATCTATTTATGGTGAACAAACTAACACTCAATCAGTAAGTAAACAAAGCAACAATTCTAATGAACAATCAAATAACAACCTTGAACAAACAAAAATTACTAAATCAGAGCAAAATTTAAATAAAATTCCATGGAAAAAAGAAAACTATAAATTAGTAACAACAAGAACTGAACTCGAAGAAATATTTAATAAAATAACAAATCCAAATACAGCAGTAATTGCAATAGATACAGAAACAACAGGTCTTGATATAATTGAAGACATCCCTATTGGTGTTTCTTTAAGCTTTGAACCAGGAAAAGCTTACTATATTCCTGCCCATGAAGAGCACTTATTAGGAGGGACTCTCCTTACTGCTGAAAAAGATTTACCAGAATATTCCAAAAAAGAAGTCTGGCAAGGACTACACAACTCCTTAAATAAAAGAACAGGTGTATTAGTTGCACATAACTTAAAGTTTGATATGCACATGCTAAAAAATGTGGGCGTTGAATGTGGAACTCAATTAAGTTGCTGTACAATGGTAGCTGCATGGTTAAGTAACCCTGCTGAAGGTGGTTTTAGTTTAGATTTTTTAACTTTAAGACATTTCGATTTTCAAAAAATACCGACCTCTGCACTTATTGGTAAAGAAACAGGAAGAAATTCTATGCTTTCTGTTCCATTAGCTGAATTAGCAGAATATGCATGTGAAGATGTTGATGCTACTATAAGACTTTGGTATTTATATCAGCAAAGATTAACTGAAAGTAAAGATCTGCAAAATTTATTTTATGAATTAGAAATGCCTATTTTACGTTTGCTATGTGAAATGGAAAGAACGGGAGTTCATATTCATTCTGAATATTTAGGAGAACTGACTGCCGACATTCAGACAACACTTTTAAAAATTGAGACAGAAATATTTAAATGTGTTGGAGAACCTTTTAAAATAACAAGTCCAAAACAATTAGGTGATGTGTTATTTGAAAAATTAAAGGTTCATGAGCTGCTTGGTTATAAAGGAAAATTAGCAAGAACAACGCAAGGCTATAAAACAGATGCCAGTGTGTTGGAACAGTTTGAAGAACATGAGGTCGTTGCAAAAATCCAGCAACACCGTGAGCTATCTAAATTACTATCGACTTATGTTCTTGTTCTTCCTAAACTCGTAAAAAAATCGACAGGACGTGTGCACACCCATTTTAATCAAATTGGTACGGCAACAGGACGTTTGTCTAGCTCTGATCCCAATTTACAAAATATTCCTGTAAAGACGGAATGGGGTAAAAAGGTAAGAGCCGCATTTAATGCTTCAAAAAACAATTACCATATTATCTCAGCCGATTATTCACAAATTGAGCTCAGAGTATTAGCCCATATTTCGCAAGATAAGAATATGCTAGCAGCATTTAATTCTGGTGCTGATATTCATAAACAGACTGCAGCACAAATTCTCGGCAAAAATTTAAATACCGTAACAACTGAAGAAAGAAACAGTGCAAAAGCTATCAATTTTGGGATTATTTATGGAATGGGACCACAAAGATTGGCAAAACAACAAAAAATCTCACTAGCAGAAGCTAAATCTTTTATTGAAAAATATTTTCAAAATTTTGCTGGCGTAAAAAAATATTTGGACGACCAAAGAGCTGCCGCACACGCCAACGCTTTTGTGAAAACCTATTTCGGGAGAGTACGCCCCATACCTGCTATGTTATCCAAAAATCCAGTAGAAGCTAAGTTGGCTGAAAACATGGCTATCAATTCTCCTATTCAAGGAACTGCTGCAGATATCATGAAATTAGGGATGCTGGCTGTGCATGAAAAATTAAAACGTGCAAAATTAACAACAAAAATTGTGATTCAAGTCCATGACGAACTTGTTTTAGATGGCCCTATAGAAGAATATAAAGTTGTGAACGAAATTGTTAAAAAAGCGATGGAAGACGCAGTCCAATTTTCTGTTCCAATGTTTGTTGAAGTGGGAGCTGGCAAAAACTGGTTGGAGGCTAAATAAATGTCTAAAATGGGGTTTAAACCATTGCATTATCTTTCCTCAATATTTAATGCAGGTTTACAACGAAAAGCTCAAAGAGAAGCGGCATTATGTGGACACGATGAATCTCAAATGTCTTTATTTGATCATATAAAAGAACTACGTAAACATGCTATTCGTGCTGTAACATGGGTAGCCATTTTTTCAACAATTGCTTTTATTTTTATGGAACCGCTCATCTTTTTTTTAAAAAAACCTTATGATGCAGTTTTAACTGAATTAAAGTTACAAGGTCTTACTCAAAATCTGTCATCAATTAGTATTTTTGAAGTTATTACCGTAAATTTTAAAATTTGTTTCTTAATTGGGTTTGTTTTTAGTTTACCATTTATATTATATGAAATTTGGAAGTTTATTGCACCAGCTTTGTATGCGCAAGAAAAAAAAATTGCTAAATTTTCTGTTCTCTCAAGTCTTATTTTGTTTTATTTAGGTATTTCTTTTGGCTTTTTTTTAATTATTCCTTATTTCTTCTCCAACGCACTTGGTTGGGCAAGTCAATATGCACAAGTCATGATAACATATGAAAATTATTTTAATTCTTTAATCACTATGTTACTTATATTTGGAATTGTATTTGAAGTTCCTGTTATTTTATCGTTGTTAGGTCTCGCAGGTATTTTACAAGCAAACACTCTTATAAAAAATCGGCGTATAGCTTTTTTAAGTTGTTTTATAATTGGTGCTATTTTATCTCCACCTGATGTTATAAGCTTATGTTTAGTCTCTATCCCGATGTACTTAATGGTAGAAATTTCTATTTTCATTATCAAAAAAATTGAGCAAAAAAGACATTTAAATTTGGAGCAATATCAAAGCTCCTAAAATTAGCTAAAAAATTAGATAAAAAACAAATGATTGAAAATTTTAATAAATAATTTTTTATAGACTAAATATACTGACTATTGACTTATAAAATATTTTCTAATAAGAACATTTTTATAGAATTTAATATTTTTATTTAATGAACTTAAGAGTCAATTAAATACTAGAAGGTTTGTTATATTATTAATTTAAAATAAGATAAGTATGGTTGACAAACAAAACCTGCTAAATTATCTTCAAAAAGTTCCAATTATGTAGTGTATTTTAATTATTTATACACTCAAACAAGTTTGTTTCTATTAAAGGAGTAATTTGTGAAAAAGTCTGCTCTTCGTTGTTTAGCAATCTCTGCTTTTGCAATTGCAGGAACCACTGCTTTTGCTGATGAAAATAAATCTACTGAAAATAAAGACAATAAAGTTGCTCTCGATTCCTCCAGCACCACTGGGGGAACTCTTTTTTCCCAAGAGCAAATTGATTTCCTAAAAAAAGAAATGCAAAAAAAAGATGTTACAGAAAATAAAATAACATTTGCAGGTATCATTCAACTTAATGCCAATTTAAATGACTCACAACGATCCAGTGCCCCTGACTTTAATGCCTCTAAAGTACGTTTAGGTGCTAATATTTCAGGTGGAATAGTTTCAGGTCAATTAGAAATTGAATTAAAAGGCAATCAAGCTTCAACACAAAATGTGAACAGTACTACCCAAGGAAATACTACTACACTTACAACTGCCAATGATAATGGTAATGGGCAACTAACCATCCGTCGTGCGCAGTTAAATTTAGACGTTCTTACCATTAAAGCCGATCAAAATACCTTTACCACAACTGTGTCATTAGG
>CAYSZE010000212.1:0-5852 GCA_964435255.1 uncultured Oligoflexia bacterium | reverse complement strand
AAACTACAATTTAACCTGCGACCCCGATGCTATCCGTAAAGAAAAAGCTAAATTTTATTGGGAATTGATCCTCAATGAAAAAGCACAGTTTTACCCAGAAATTCCTAAAATACTTAATATTGTCAAAAAAAATAATATTATAAATGCAATAGCAAGCAATAGCCCCGCTAAAGAAATTGAGCTTATTATTTCTCAGTATACTGCTGAAAAATTACCAATAGATATGGTAATTGGCTTAGAGCCAGGTATGAGAAAAAAACCTTCGCCCGATCTTTATCTTAAAGCTCTAAAAGATTTAAAAATATCTCCGACAGAAGCTCTTGTTGTAGAAGACTCAGAAAGAGGATTACTTGCTGCTATGGAAGCTGGCTGTGAAGCTATTTGGATAAAAACACCATTAAATGAACGTTTTTCCACGAAAGCACCTTATATTTCACGCATAACTCATGCAGAATTATTAAATATATTAAGTTAATAATTATGTGGATGGACAACTGGGTTCTCAATTTACCTTCTGAATTTTGGCCTAAATACAATATTGATAATAATGAACCTCAGCCCTTTTTGTTTCGCTTTTTTGAAACAAAAACTGATGTTGTTGTATTATCTAGTTCAAATAAGCCTGACATAGAAGTACTGACACAAAATTGCAAAAAAAATAATGTTCCTATTTTAAGAAGAAAAGGCGGCGGTGGGACAGTGGTTTTAGGCGACGGCTGTTTAATTTTAACCTTTGCATTTTATGCAAAAGATGTATTTGGTAACAATAAGTATTTCAATATGATAAATCAGTTATGGATAAATGCTTTAAAAGACATTGGTTGCCCTGAACTGTCCCAAAATGGGATAAGTGACATTTGTTACCTTGACAAAAAAGTAGCAGGAACCAGTATATTTAGAAAAAAACATTTACTTGTTTATCAAGGAAGTTTATTAGTAAACCCCAAAATGAAATTAATATCTGAATTATTAGCACATCCTTCAAAAGAGCCTAATTATCGCCAAGGAAGAAGTCATGAAGAGTTCTTATCTTCATTACAACAATTAGGCTGTCATTATTCCACAGAAGAATTAGCTTCTCATTGTCAGCAATATTTTGTTAATAATGTAGGTCATTTTTTTCAGTCAGAATTATTTATAAAAAAATAATTTAATTTTAAATTTTTTATCTTTTCTTTTAATTTAATTAAAATTATATACAAATAAAGAAACTAGAACAAATTAGACAAAAATACCAATAATTGAAACATTTTTAATCCTCACCTATAATCAATTAAAATTAATTTAATGAGGAATAACATGCTTTCTATAAACTTTCATGATTATAAAACAACATTGGAACAAAAATACAAAGAATTACAAGAAAAGAAAGAACATATTACTGGTTACCCTTCTAATCAAAATTTTGACTATTCTGTACTTACTAAATTTTTTGAATTTGCATTAAACAATATTGGTGATGCCTCATTACAATCTAATTTTAATTTAAATACCCATGAATTTGAAAACGATGTTTTAAGTTTTATTGCAAAGCTTTATAAAAAAGAAGCAAACTACTGGGGATATATTACGAATGGAGGAACCGAAGGTAACTTAACAGGAATTCATGTTGCCAGATCTTATTACCCAAATGGAATTATATATTATAGCAGCCATAGCCATTACAGCGTAGCAAAAGCTATTGAATTAACCCGCAGTAAATCTGAATGTATTTCTGTATTAAAAAATGGCGAAATTAATTATGATGAACTAAACAATAAAATAAAAGAAAACAAAGATACTCCAGTTATTATTTTAGCTAATTTAGGCACAACAATGACTGGAGCAATTGATGACTTAAGTAAAATTAAAAAAATTCTTGCCACTCACAATATAACAAATTATTATATTCATTGTGATGCTGCTTTTCATGGACTTATTTTACCTTTCTGTAATCTAGAGAACCCTATAATACTAGATGACTTTCAAAGTATTTCAGTTAGTGGTCATAAATTTATTGGATCTCCAATTCCTTGCGGCGTTTTTTTAACTCACTCGGACATAATTAAAAAAATTAGCCATTATATTGAATATATTAAAAGCGGCGATTGTACTTTATCTGGCTCAAGAAATGGAATTACTCCTTTAATTTTATGGTGCGCACTGCATCAAAATAGCATTGATAAATTTAAAGAATTGACCCAAGAAAGTCTAGCAAAAGCCAAATACGCGCGTGATAAAATGTTAGATAATAATATTTACGCATGGACTAACCCATACTCACCCATAGTAATATTTAATAAACCATCAGATAACATTATAAAAAAATGGAGCATAGCTCCTTACCAAGAATTAGCTCATATTATAACTACTCCTAGCTTAAGTATTCATACAATAAACTTATTAATTGATGACTTGATTATAGATAAAGAAAATACTAAGGAAAAATTATGAAAAAAAATATCAGCAATATACCTAGTAGTCTATTTGGAATAGTCATGAGTTTATCAGGACTTTCAATAGCCTGGAAGTTTGAAGAATTGGCTTTTAATTATAATTTATTTATGAGCAATATTTTTTTTATATTAGCTGTCATTTCAATGATAGTTTTGTCTATATGCTATTTAATTAAAATTAATATTGCCCCAGAAAATTTTAAGACCGAATTTAGACACCCAACAATGTCGAATTTTTTTGGTACAATTCCAATAAGCTTTCTCCTGCTATCTGCTATTTTTTTTGAAAAAAATTATTTAGCCGCAGTCATTTTGTGGTTCGTAGGTACTACTTTAATTTTTCTAATTGCTTATAAAAGTTTTTATACATGGCTAAATAGCTCTCAACCATTAACAAATTTAAATCCAGCTTGGATGATTCCAATTGTTGGCACATTAGACGTAGGAGTCGTTGGTTTTAAATTAGAGTTTTATAATATATCACTGTTTTTCACTTGCATTGGTATTTTATTTGGAATTATTTTCTTTATTTTAATAATAAATCGTATTATATTTATAGAATCTATCCCATTTAAACTACAACCTTCATTCTTTATATTAACAGCACCATTCACAGTTGGGTTGGTTTCATATCTTGAATTAATGCATAAATTTGACTTTTTTTCATACGTGCTATTAAATTTTAGTATTTTTTTACTTCTTGTTATAATTGGGAAAATACTATTGATCAAAGAATGCTGTCCTTTTATGTTAACATGGTGGGCCGTAGGGTTTCCTATAGCAGCCTTCGCTAATGCAACACAAAAAGCTTATTTTTTTCATCAGACACTATTTTACGCTATCACTGCAAGAATCTCTTTGATACTGGCAACTATTACAATTTTGTTTCTACTTTTTATAACCATTTATAAAATATTTAAAGGTGAACTAGCAAAATTAACGACTTAAAACTGTATTCATTCATGCTTAATATTATTTTTTATAAAATATATCATTAATAATGAAACCGATAAAAATATTGCTGAAAACAAAGAGGTCAATTCTATAGATAAATATTCAATAATCTTTCCACCAACAAATGAACCTCCAGCAATACCTATATTAAATGCAGATATATTAGCTCCTGAAGCTACTTCTTCTGCACTTATTTTACATAAAGAAACTATCTTCATTACTAAAAACTGCAACATTGGAACAATTGAAAAAGCAAAAAGCCCCCAAAAGAATAACAATATGACAGCATATATTTTATTACTTTGCGCAAAATAGAAAAGCAGAATAACAAAAAATAATGCTATAACATTTAAGTACATTAATTTATAAATATTATATTTGTCTGAAAATTTTCCACCAAACAAATTACCGAGTGCAACAGCAACCCCATATAAAACCAAAATGTAAGTAATTGCTGATAAGTTAAATCCTGTTACTAAATTTAGAATATTTGAAATATAGGTATAAGCTATAAAAGGCCCACCAAAACTGAAAACTGTCAATAGAAATGCGGCAACTAATATTTTATTTTTAAGAAAACCGAATTGCTGTGTAAATGAACTTGACTTAGCTTCTTCTAAATTTTTTGGGACATTTTTTAAAATTCCAAAAAATGAAATTATTCCTGCACAAACAACAATTGCAAATGTTGTTCTAAAGGAAACATGCTCTGCGAGAAAGGTACCAAAAGGAACTCCAACAACTAGCGCAACTGTCAAACCACTAAACATGATAGCAATCGCACTCGCTTGCTTATCTTTAGGAACCAATTGAATAGCAACTTTTGTTGCAATAGCAAAAAATGTTCCATGAGCAAATCCAGTTAATATTCTTCCTATAATTAAAATAAAATACGTAGGAGCTAATGCTGAAATAGAATTACCAATTGTAAATAACCCAACAATTGCTAACATTAAATTTTTTCTTTTCCAGTTCATAGTTGCGGCAGTTAAAAATGGCGCCGCAATCATGACAGCAAGAGCATACATAGTAACAGCAAGCCCTGACTCAGGAATAGTTATTTTAAAATATTCTGCGAGCTCAGGTAACATACCAATTACAACAAACTCAGTCATGCCTATAGCAAATGCAGTGATTGCCAATGGCAAAAGGGTAAAAATCATACTAAATTCCTTTAAATATTTTTAATATTTAAAGAAAATTTATCGGAATATTATTATTTTGGTTTAAGGACATTTTTTATAAATTATAATTAAGACTTATTAAAAAACGGCTTTTATCTTCAAGATCACTTAGAGAAAAATAACTTTTATTAGGAAAATCCCAAATTGGAAAATTTAAATTATAATTATTAATAGCCTGATTTACTATTTTTTGCGGTTGTTTATCAGCTAACTCCATAGCAAAAACATACTCAGCCTGATTAAGTAGTTCATATTCTTTTATATATTTAAATATACTTTTCCCAATTTTTAACCCAGAATCTTCACAAACTAAAGCCATTTTGGGTTCATAATTTTTTACTGTGATATCTAAATTTTCCCATTCATCATAAGTTATATAAGGAGGATTAGCTACAATCACTTCAGCACTACCAAATTCTTTTTTTAAATAAGAATATGTTTCTTCAGTATTTGCATTTAAATTTAACCACGTTATATTTGTTACATTATTTAAGATAGCATTTTTTTGCGCTACTTCTAATGCAGCATTAGAAAGATCAATTCCCACAATATTTGCCTGTGGAAATTTTTTCGCTAATGCAATTGCTAAGCATCCTGATCCTGTACAAAAATCGAAGATTAACTTAGGAGTAATATTTCTTAATTTTAAATATTGCAAAGTAAAATCGAGTAAAGTTTCTGTCTCTGGGCGCGGGATAAGAACCCTTTCATCGACAAACAATTCTAATTCATGCCAGTATTTTTTTTGCAAAAGATAAGCAACAGGAGTTCCTTGTAGTCTTTTAGAGACCAACTCTCTATAATTTTTTCTTTCCAAGTCATTTAAAGGCTTATCAATTTGAATATACAATTGCACTTTTGTTAAATTTAATACATGACTAAGTAATAGTTGTGCATCTAAAAGCGGTGTATCTATCCCACTATCAGCAAAACGTTTTGTCGTCCAATTTAATATTTCACGAATTGTCCAAACCATTTCTTTTTTTGGCTGAATAGCAGCTTGCATCATTTTATTTGCCTTCGGCTTGTAATTTTAATGCTTCAGCTTGGTAATGCTGACGTAACATACTTAGCATATCTTGAATATCGCCTTCCATAAAGGCATCAATGGAGTGAATAGTATAATTAATACGATGGTCTGTTACTCTAGATTGTGGGAAGTTATAGGTACGTATACGCTCACTTCTATCGCCTCTCCCCACTTGCGATTTTCTTTCTTCAGAAAATGCTTTTTCTTTTTCAATTTCTGCCGCTTCAAATAATTTAGCTTGAAGTATTT
>CAYSZE010000211.1:0-4561 GCA_964435255.1 uncultured Oligoflexia bacterium | reverse complement strand
CGATCTTGGTTTCAATGAAGTTGTTTATATGCTTTCGACACGCCCAGAAAATCGAATAGGTTCTGACGAAATTTGGGATACAGCTGAAAATGCACTTGAACAAGCTTTGAAAATATCAGGCGTGCAATATCAAATTAATGCTGGTGATGGTGCTTTTTATGGGCCTAAAATAGATTTTAAAGTGAAAGACGCCATAGGTCGTATGCATCAGTGTGCAACAATCCAATTAGATTTCCAAATGCCATCTCGTTTTGGAATTACATATCAGGCAGCTAATAATACACAAGAAACACCAGTTATGGTGCACAGAGCGGTACTTGGTTCTGTTGAGCGATTTATGGGGATCTTTATTGAGCACTGTGCAGGACATTTTCCAATTGGGCTCGCTCCTATTCAGTGTCGGGTTGTAACTGTTACTGAAGCACAAGACTCATATGCGCATAAGGTAACAAGCTTTTTAAAAACAAATGGTATTCGTGTAGAAACAGACTTTAGCAATGATAAACTTGGTGCGAAAATACGTGATGCACAGTTGCTTAAAATTCCTTATATGTTAGTAATTGGCGACAAAGAGGTTCAGACGAATACTCTAACCGCTCGTTATCGTGATGGAAAAAACTTAGCTCCCATGTCTCCAGAAGATTTTCTTGCTTTTATTAAGAAAGAAAGTGGAATTTTTTGGGGCTTAGATACGAATCAAAGATAATTTATTAGGAAAGGTAAGCAAATGATAAATATTTTAATGAAAACCAATCATGGCGAAATTTCAATAGAGCTTAATGATGAAAAAGCTCCCATGACTGCGGAAAATTTTGTTAATTATATAAAGTCACAGCACTTTGATGGCTCTATTTTTCACCGTGTTATTCCTGGATTTATGATCCAAGGCGGCGGTTATGACTCTGCTATGAAAGAAAAGCCAACAAATAAACCTATTGAAAACGAAGATAAAAACGGTTTGAGTAATGAGCGTGGCACTTTAGCTATGGCGCGGACAAATGATCCACACTCAGCAACAGCACAATTTTTTATTAATTTAACAAATAACGATTTCTTAAATAATCGTGGTGAGCAATGGGGTTATGCTGTTTTTGGTAAAGTGACTCAAGGCATGGACGTTGTTGACGCAATTGCTAAGGTAAAAACAGGCAATCATGGTTTCCATAGAGATGTTCCAGCAACTCCTGTTATTATTGAATCTGTGACTTTGGTATAACATTTTATTTTATTTCTTCTAAATAGCCATTTAATTATAAAAATGGCTATTTTTTTATACATATTTTTATAAATAATTATTTTGGGAGAGGTGAACATATGATTGAATTATTAAGAAAAATTCCGAAGGCTGAACTTCATTTACATATTGAAGGAACTCTAGAGCCTGAGCTTATGTTTACTTTGGCAAAAAGAAACAATATTTCATTACCTTATAAAAGTGTAGAAGAAATAAAAAAACAATACCAATGTAATGATCTCCAATCATTTTTAGATATCTACTTTAAAGGTACGCATGTTTTAATAACTAAAAATGATTTTTATGATTTAACTTATTCTTACTTAGAAAAAGCGCATGCCGATGGCATAAAACATGTCGAAATATTTTTTGATCCCCAAACGCATACTAATAGAGGGGTACCATTTCAAGAAGTTATAGAAGGTATTGAAGAAGCTCTGCTGCAAGGTGAAAAAGATTTTTCTATTAGTTCATTTATTATTATGTGTTTTTTACGTCATTTACCAGTGAAAAATGCTCTAGAAGTTCTTGATATGGCTATACCTTTTAAAAATAAAATTAAAGCGGTTGGTTTAGATTCTACTGAAATGGGTTATCCGCCAAGTCTGTTTGCAGAACTTTTTAAAAAATGCAAAAAACATGGGTTTCTAACAGTCGCTCATGCTGGTGAAGAAGGACCTGCAAGTTATATTTGGGATGCCTTAAATATGTTAGAAATTGAACGAATTGACCATGGTGTGCGTTGTGATGAAGATCCTGATCTTTTAAAGACTATAATTGCAAAAAATATTCCATTAACTGTTTGTCCTTTATCCAATTTAAAATTAAAAGTAGTTGAGGATTTGAAGAATCATAATATAAAAATACTTTTTGATTTGGGTGTTAAAGTTACAATAAATTCAGATGACCCTGCATATTTTGGCGGATATTTATTAGAAAATTACAAACAATGCCAAAAAAATTTAGGGTTTACATTTGCTGATTTATGTCAAATTTCCAAAAACTCTATTGAAGCTTCATTTTTACCTAATGAAGATAAAATAAAATTAGGGCAGCAAATAGATCATTTGTTAAATAATATGCTATAAAAAATATTTATGTTGTAAAGTTAAATAAATATTAGCTTAATTAAAAAGCAAGAAAAGTATGAAAATGAAACACAACGCTGAGAAAAATCTTAAAATTTTAATTATGTTACCAAGACAGTTAGGGGATGTCCTCCTAGCCACTCCCTTGGCTGCTGTATTAAGAGAAAAATACCCTACTGCCATTATTGATTGGTGGGCGCACCCTATGGCAAAAGAAATTTTGTCAGATAATCCATATTTAAATCATATTTATTATTTACCAGTATGGAATAAAAAAAAGTTTAAAAACACTTTTTTTCTTGTGAAATTTTTCTTTTGGTTAAAATATGTCTTTGCCGAATTAAGTTTATTTTTTCAAATTCCTAAAAATAAATACGATGTTGTAATTGATGCTATTAATTATCCACGCTCTAGTTTACAAGCATTATTTACTTTTGCTCCTACTCGTATTTCCTTTAAATGCAATTCATTGCGTGATTATTCCTATCATATTTTAATAGACAGAGAAAAATTAAATCAAGGGTACTTAGGTTATACTCGTTTATTGTTACTTGAACCATTAGGAATAGAATTAACTAAATTAGATCCACTTAAAACAAAATTAGATCTCCCCATATTACCTGAAAATAAAATAAAACCTAAAACATGGATCTCAGAGCAATTGTTGGCATTAAATGCGAGGCAGTTTGTTGTGATGAGCCCAACATCTCGTTACTTAGATAGATGCTGGCCAATTGAACATTATACTGAATTAGCTTTGTTAATTATTCGTGAGTTTAAAGTTCCTGTTGTTTGGTCAAGAGCTCCTGGCGAAGAGGAATATATTTTAAAAGTGCATGAAAATTTAAAAAGAAAATTACAGCAAAACTCATTTGCTGAGCACTTTAGTTTGTTACCTCCATTAATGAGTATTCGTGAAATTACTTATCTGACGAGTTTAGCAGTTGGTTGTGTAGCAAATAGTAATGGTATGAGTCATTTTGCTGTGGCCTCAGGAACTAAAATGATACAGCTACATGGTCCGACAGCTCCGATAAATTGGATACCTCCCAATACTGAAAAATACCTTGGGATTCAAAAAAATACAGGCTGTTTTGGCTGTTCTAGCAATACATGTAAATTAGCACGGCATGAATGCATGGAAGATATTTTACCTGCAACTGTTTTTAGAAAAGCGGTTGAATTGTTTGGGTTGGGAGAAAAACACTTTACAAAAATTTAATATAAAAACAGTTTGAATTAATATTTTTATACCTAAAATTTAATCTTCAAGCAAACGGAAGTATAGAAAGTGTAATTATATACTTTAACTGCCCTCTAAGATAAGCATTAATAGATACTGCTAGCTCTATTATTGATTTTTTCGTAGGTTTTATTTAATATAATTAAGTTATTTATTGAATTTTATGAAATTTTTTCTCAGCTTCTTCCCATAATAATATTTGAAAATTGTACTAATTTAACTTTAAACTTTGTTTTGAAACTGTAAACGTGATTTTAAATAAGCATTGTTAATATTTATTTTAAACTGTAAGAGAAAATTTTTTTTTATAATAAAAATTTTCTCTCCAAATTAAAACCATAATCTTATTTTTTTTTGAACAAAAAAAACATTTAACAATTTTCTTTTTAAATTTAAATAAAATATCTAGAAAATATGTAAGATAAGCTATAAGAAAAAATATTTCGAAAGATTCAAAGTAAAACATGTATTCTGATTTTAAATATAAAAAATATTTTGTTTAATTTAATTAAAAACAAAAAAATGGTTATGGATAATTTTTTTTCTTTTATAATAAAGATGTATATGACTTATTTCTTTATATTTATTTTTATTTGTAAAATTAAATTAAATACAGTAATTTAATTTGTTGAATAATATAAAAAAAATAATTGACGAAATAACATTTTTTTAGGAGAATTGTATGAATAAAGAATCGGTTGTCGCCTTCTTATCAGCTGCTGGTATTAGTTTGTCAATTTCAGCAAATGCATTAGCTAGTAATAATTCTTCATCTGATGAAGTTATAGAATTTAGTAGTAATTTGGAATCTAGCATAGAATTAGTAGATGAAGATAATATGGATATTTTTAAGGGTAGTAATGGTAGATGTACTGAAAGGAATAATCGGTGCGGTTAAAAATATTTCATAGTTCGTAGAAACTATGAAATATTAATTCAAGGATATTAAAATAAAATGGTAAATAAAATTATTCTTTTTCAGCCAGATAAAATATG
>CAYSZE010000210.1:0-12089 GCA_964435255.1 uncultured Oligoflexia bacterium | reverse complement strand
CGGTGAGTTGTGGCTGGGATAATTTGATTTGTAATGCGTGACAACATGTCACCTGAATCAACAACCATTTGACCTTTTTGTGTTGCTATCTCAAGCCATTTTCCTTCACGAGTTAAAATTTCTAACCCTCCTTCTGTGGCTTCACAGAGAATCGTCATTAAATTGATATCTTCGTGTTCAGCAGCTCTAATTTCACCTGAAGTAAAGTGTTTATCATTTAAGGGTGGATAATGTAACGCACGCAATATAGTATTACCATCTTTTGCCATCGCTGGTAGTGTATTTTTTTCAATGCCTAAATACTCAGACATAGCACCCAGCAAAGTTAAAGCCATATGATCTAATTGTGTGTATAATTCTAAAAAAACTGATTTGAAATTTGGGAGTTCATTTTCTGGCCATATATTTTTAGCAGATATTTTTTCAAGTGCTTTATTATTAAAATGTTCTCTACCAATATGCCAAAACTCTTTTAAATCTGCTTTATCACTATTTTTAGCATGTTCAATACCAAACGAAACATACCCTCTTTGTCCAAGACCATCAGCTGCACAATATTTTTGTTTTATTTGTAATGGCTGTTCAAATAATTGTTTAGATAAAGTATAACAATTATCAATCAAATTATTTTGAATATCATGGCCCTCAATAATAACAAAGCCGAATTCTTGAATTGCTTTACCAAATATATTTATAAATTCTAATTTTTCTTTTGGGGTACCAATAGTGTAATTTCTAATATCTGTTACGGGGACTTTCTTCATTTAATTATCCTTAATATTATCGAAAACGCTAAATAATTTTTCAACTTGATCACGTTTTTTTCTTGCTTTTGGACCGATTAATACAAAACCTCTTCTTGCCGAACCAAAAACTTTTTTTGCGGTGTGAAGAACAAGTTCTGGAGTAATTGATTGGACAATTTTTATTTCATCGTCTACGGATAAATTTGAATTCATAAAATACGTAGTAGCTTCTCTATTTAATAATCTTGTGGGTGTTTCTTTTATTTGTTTTAAATCAAAGCAGTATCTAAATTTTATATGTTCAACTTCTTCAAGAAAAGGACGTTCAGTTATTATCGTCTTAAATTCGTGCATAAGTTTTTCTAAAAGTTCATTAATTCTATCGTCAGAAACAGTGACATCAATGCTAAATGTACCAATTTCACTAAAAAATTGGGTATCGCAACTGATATCGTATACAAGTCCGTGTTTTTCGCGAATATTTGCTGGCAATCTTGTGCAAATGCCATCATCTAGAATTCTTTGCAGAAATGTTATTAAGACAACATCCTTAGTTAATCCGCCATATGTTGGAAAAATAAGTTTAACTGCAAATTGATTATCAGGATTATTTTGTAAACATAAAGCATTTTGTGGTTTTTTTAATTGAGATATTTCAGGTAAAAAGTTATTAGCTAATAATCGGTTTGGATTAGAATCAATATTATGTTCCCAAAATAGCCCAAAAAATTTATCAGCTGCAGCTATTATTTCATGCTCAGGAATAGAAGTGCAGATTGTTAATACACATCTTTCAGGAGAATAAAAATCTCTTCTTTTAGCAGCAAGTTCTTTTACTGTAATTTTATTTACAATTTCTTCTTTTCCAATAATGGAATTTCCGAGAGGATGATTTGCAAACAAAGTCGACATAGATAAAGATTCGGTATCAATACAATCCCCAGATTCATTAAAATCAGAAGCCATTTCTTGTAAAATAACAGATCTTTCAATTTCTAAATCTGCATAATTGGGATGTAAAAAAAAGTCAGAAAAACATTCAATAGCTTCTATTGTTTTAGCTGAATCACCTTTTATCCAATAGGAAGTATGTTCAATGCCAGTCATAGCATTAGTTTCACTTCCAAAAGATTCCATTGCCTGCGCCAGTGCAAGCGAGTTAGGGTATTTCTTAGAACCTCTAAACATCATATGTTCTAAGAAATGTGACACTCCACTTGTTTCTTCGGTTTCATCACGAGCACCAGTATTAATATGCATCGAAATTTCAAAAACAACAGTATCAGGAGTGTTACAGTAAAAAATTTGCAAACCATTTTTCAGTTTATGTTTACTAATTGAATATGCTATCATTTTATTTCTTTCTATTCAAAACAAAATAAGTTATCTCGTTAAGAGCTTCTAATGCTAGCTTTTGTTTTTCAGAAAGAACCATTTCTTTTTCAATTTTAATTAATGCATCACGTGCTTTTTGTGAATATACTTCAGCTGTTTTATAAGCGTTATCTAATCCACCGCTTTCTTTTACTAAATTAAGTAAACTTATTTTTTCTTGTTCAGAAATTTTACTGTTCTCAAGAATGGAAGAAACAAGTATTTTTAATTTTTCATTATCACTATTCTGTAAAGCATATATTAATGGTAATGTAACTTTTCCTTCTATTAAATCAGTTAACACAGGCTTGCCAAGAATTTCTTGATTTCCTTCGTAATCTAAATAGTCATCAAATATTTGGAAGGAAAATCCTAAATATTTACCATAGTCAGCAAAACAATTAGTAATTATGTCAGAAGTCTTTTTTAAATAGCAAGGTGTTTTAGCACTTGCTTGAAAAAGAATTGCTGTTTTACCTGCTACAACTTTTTCATAATCAATTAAAGACGTATCTTTTTTCCACAGAAGTTCTAATTGAAATAATTCACTTTCACTCATATAACGTATACATTCGGCAAAATCATCAATAAGTTCTAATGATCTTGTTTTAACCATAAGTCTACAAGCTGCTGAATAAATCAAATCACCAGATAAAACAGCAGTTTCATCTCCCCAAACAGAATTAACAGTTGGTTTGTTTCTTCTTAATGTAGAGTTATCAATAACATCATCATGTAATAAACTAGCTGTATGAATATATTCACAAACAGAAGCGATTGGAAATTTATGTTCTCCTTCATAATCAATAACCTGAGCACATAATAAAAATATTGCTGGTCTTATTCTCTTTCCTCCAGAAGAAAAAATGTGAGATAAAACTTGGTTAGTTGGAGCATTAGGAGTTAAAAGATATTCTACTAATTTTTCTTCTAATATGGTTAAGTCACTTTTAACTGATTCATAAAATTTTGGTAGCATATATTTTTCTTTAGTTCCATTCGTATATAGTTGGATTATTAAGATTTAGTTACAGAGGCTTTTTTAATTTTTTGAACTGCTTCTGTGTAGTTTTCAAAATTAAATATAGCACCGCCTGCCACAATAATATCAGTTCCTAATTGTTTTAAAGTGTAAATATTTTCTGTATTAACTCCTCCATCAACCATAATATCAAATGTTAGTTGCTTGTCTTTTTTTAATTTTGTCAGAGTTGCAATTTTATCATGAACGCTAGGTATGTGCTGTTGTCTAGAAAAACCTGGATTAACAGCCATTATTGTAACTTGATCAAGCATAGGAAGAAGATATTCTATAGTTTGCCAATGAGTCCCAGGATTTATTGCAATTCCAGCTTTTTTCCCAGCTTCTTTTATTTTCATACAAATTCTATGGGAATGAAGAGCTGCTTCTTGATGAAAAGTTAAGACATCAGCACCAGCTTGTAAATAATCTTGAAAAACCAAATCTGGATTTGTTACCATAATATGAACATCAAGTTTCATAGTTGTTATTTTCCGCATTTGTTCAATAAAAGGAATACCAATGGTTAATAAAGGAACAAAATGCCCATCCATAACATCAAAATGAATGCTATCAGCACCACTAGCTTCTATTTTTCTGACTTCGTCTTCAAGACGCATTAAGTTTCCAGCTGCAATTGAGGGAGAAATTTTTATTTCAGAATTCATTTTTTAACCTTATAAAGCATCATATGAGATTAACATAAGTATGAATAAGAGTTTTTTCTCCTACACTACTTTTTTCAAATTTAATTTTTAATCTATAACCTTGAGCGCTTTTTTCTATATCACGAATAATTCCTTCACCAAAAACTTTATGACTTACACGCTGACCTTTTTTCCAAATATTATCATCGGTGTTATATGATTTTTGCTCTGTTAATAAGTCATCACCTTTAAAAATTCTTGGTTTATCAACAAATCTTGTAGTATTTGTACTAGGGATTTTACCAAATTCTTTTTTAATACTCTGAAAACGGTCAAGATATTCTAAATATTGTTCAGGGATTTCAGATATAAACCTGCTTTCTTGTGCTGGTAAGAAATCTTTGTATCTATTTTTTTTGCTATTTGTTAAAGTTAATTTATTTTTTGCTCTTGTAATAGCGACATACATTAATCGTCTTTCTTCTTCAACAGATTCTGGTAAATCGATTGAATTTTGATGTGGTAAAATACCTTCTTCTAATCCAGCAATAAATACATTTGGAAATTCTAAACCTTTCGCTGAATGAATAGTCATTAATGTAACAGCGTTGGCACTGCCTTGTTGTGCATTAAAGACAGTTGGCTCAATTGTTAACATGGCTTGTTCAATAAAAAGAGATAATTTATTTAAACCCGTTTTGGGAGTAGAATTTTCAGAAAACTCATCATCATATTGAAAATTTTCATATTCAACAAGTGCATTTTTTAATTCTATAACATTCAGCCATCTTTCATCAAAGTCTTCGGGATGAGATGTTTTTAAAAATGCTTCAAAGTTTATATCAGATATGATTTGAGCTAAAGTTAACGATGGTTTATTGTGTTCTTGAATATTATTTTTCCATTTTTGATAATTCATGACAAAATCTTTTACACCCGAAAGCGAACGAGTGATATCATTTTCAATTGTACCATAAACAACTTCAGTCAATGTTTTTAACATTCCTTCGTTACGTTGCATAGATAAATCTTTTAAATTTTGTATAGCTTTATCACCAAAACCACGGCGTGGAGTATTGATAATTTTTTGCAATGCTGCTTCATCATTTGAATTAACAATTAATTTTAAATATGAAAGTAAAATTTTTATTTCTGCTCGTTCATAGAATCTAACAGATCCATAAATGACATAAGGCATCATTCTTCTGCGAAGTTCATCTTCTATGGAACGACTTTGTGCATTTGTTCTATATAATATACAATAGTCAGAAAATTTTTCGTCGTTTTGAATACCTGTATAAATTTCATTTGCTATAAATCTTGCTTCAGTATAGGCATCTTCACAGGACTTAAATTTTACTTTTTTTCCGTCTGTTTTATTAGTAAATATTGACTTGTCTGCACGTTTATAATTATTTTTTATAACACTTGTAGCGGCGCCAATAATTTTATCAGAACTGCGATAGTTTTCTTCTAGCTTATAGACTTTAGCGTCAGTAAATTCCTTATCAAAATTTAAAATGAAAGAAGGCTCGGCACCTCTCCACGAATATATACTTTGGTCATCATCTCCAACTATAAATAAGTTTTTAGTATGGGAACTCAGAAGTTGTATTAATTTAAACTGTATTGGATTTGTGTCCTGGAATTCATCAATTAAAAAATTACGAAAACGATTTTGGAGTGATTGTAGTACAGTTGAATTGGTTTCAATGAGCTTATACATAACTAATAGGAGGTCATTAAAATCCATTGCGTTTTGTTGTTTTAACACTCGTTGATAGATTTCATATACTTTTTGAATGAGTTCTGGATCGTATTGTTCACCAAATTGTCTTAATTGATAATTATTTTCTTTAGTAATGAGATCTTCATTATTTTTAATGTCTCTTAAATATTCTTCTGGGGTTTGCCCAATATTTTTAATTTTATCAATTTTAGCTTTTACTGTGTTAACTGATAGTAACTTGTCTGGAACATTTAACTGTTTTAATACATCTTTAAGTAAACTTTTTTGATCATTATCATCATAAATAGAAAAACCAGGTTGAAATCCCGCTTGTGATGAATAAATTCTTAAAAATCGTGCACAAAATGAGTGAAAAGTTGAAATAATTAAATTTTTTGTTTTCTGACTTCCAATATACTCATCAATTCTTTCTTTCATTTCTTTAGCTGCTTTATTTGTGAAAGTAACAGCTAAAATAGATGAAGCTGGTATATTTTGCTCTGTAATAAGCCAACCAATTCTAGAACAAATAACCCTTGTTTTACCACTTCCTGCTCCAGCATAAACGACAGCAGGTCCATCTTTATGAACACAAGCGTTATACTGTGCTTTGTTTAATAATGATAGATTTAGTGAACCTGTTTCTTTATGCATATATTTTATATCCTATTTATTTCTATAAAAATTTTACTTTTTATTTCTTTTTCTTTGATTTTTTCTTTTTCCGTTTCGGTGTCTTATTTTTATTAGGCTCATTTTTACTGTTGATATTTTTCCGTTTTAAATTTTTAACAGCAGCAAGACCTGAAGAACCTATAGCAAGCCTTCTTATTTTTCGTAAATATTGTTCTTCTAATGCAGCTGCACGTGATTTGTGTAAGAGACTTGAATATAAAGGATTACTTTCAATATTAGAAGTTAAAAAAACGTGTTGATGTTCCTGATCAAAACCTTTCTTTTTAAAAAATTGTACAGCTCTATTATTGCTAGGATCGGTATCAGCCATAATGATCCGAACACCTTCATTTTCAACAAATGCCTCAACAACTTTATCTATAAGTTTACTTGCAACCCCTTCCCTTTGCCAATTTGGGTGAGCGCATAGCCAAACAATATAGCCATAGCTCCAAGCAGTTCCTGGTTTTGACATGACTGTACCTAGTACAAACCCAACAATTCGTTCATCTTCGGGATCTATACCTTTTTGAAAGTCATCATTTTCAGCAACAAGACAATAATCACCATCGGTGTTAAACATGCTTGTGACTTCATATTCATCCCAACCGCGATACAGCATGGGCCATAAATCTGCTCTAAAGCATGTATCACCTAAGTTATAAGCTTCAGCTAAATCTTGAATTTCCATTTCTCGAATGGAAAAACTACGTTTGGAATCAAGATTTTTCTTTTCTTCCTTACTCTCTTCTTTTTCCTTTTTTTCTTTTACACTCATAAAAACCCTTTTTAACTAAATAATTTTATTTAGCTACGTCGTAGGGAGAGCAAAACACAAAATTTGGTCCCATTTCAATGTTAATTTTCCCGTCTTTTGAATCTAACAGATCACCATCTAATGAATAAAGACTATTTTCGTTAGAAGTAATACAAGCACGATTAAATTTAATTGAGTGTACATGAGAGAAGCTATAAATATCTCCCCCTAGCAACGATTTTAAAGCTCCTCTTATGAGTCTTCTTCCTTTTTCGGAGATTGCGATCATTTCCGCAAAATGATCACCTAATTCAACTTTTTTAAAGAATTGATTGGTTAATGGCAGTTTTTTAACGGTGGACGCAAAAACAACACTAAATTCTTCTGGTGTTTTAAAAGGATTAAGACGGTTTGGCCATAAAGATTCAGGATAAGTTTCAATCAGCATTTTTTGTTGCTTCGCAAGCCTTCGAAATTCACCATTAATTTTACCTTTAAGAAGCCCATCTGCTATATAAGTCGTTATTTTTATTGCGGCTCCAATAGAATTTGTTTTATCTTTATAAAACTCTTGTAAAAATGAAGTTGCAATGCCATTTGCAAAGATAAAGCCAAGTCGCCCATTGACATGTAATGTACTAAGAATAGCTTCATTCAGAGCTTGTTTTTTATGAATGATATTTAATGTATCTTCAAGGCAAGTCAGGGCTTCGGTTTTTATACCCAAGTTTTTAGCAAGAAAATTGATGGTTCCACCCTTAAGAAGCAAAATCTTAGGGAGAGGAGCAGAGCCATAAGCTTTGTAAAGTGCTGATAAAACTAAGCTAATGCTTCCGTCGCCACCAACAATTCCAACTAGGTTGATTTTTCTGGCATAAAACTCCTGGCAAACTTGCTGCAGTTGCTCAACAGTATGAGTCACTTCCATTTGACCAGAATGAGCAAGTGTATACCAAAGACGTGTATTGTATTCGGGATTTTGTTTAATAATTTTTGCAAAAGGGTTGGAAATAATTCCGACTCTGAGCATTGTGGATTCCTTATCAGGAGTAGGCCCTATGGCTCGTAAGAAAGAGATTGTTCTAGCTGATGATGAAAAACAAACAAATGATTCAAATAAAGCGAACAAAAAATCTTTTGTTCGAGTATCTGGGCAAAGTGATCAAAAAATAAAGAAATCGAATGTAAAGTCAAACGCAAACTCCAAAAGTAAAAAACCTATCCTTCTTGATGCAGAAGTGATCGATGATGAAAATGATGATAAAGAAGATTCATCAAAAGAAGGACAAGATATAATAGATATTGATAATTATAAAGACTCTGATAGCGAAGTCATTTTAGATGACAATGATATTTTACCAGCTCTGCAGGAAGATGAGGATGAAGAAGACGAAGATATTGATTTTGATGACTCTCTTGAAATGGGTGGAAAAGAAAGTGGTTTAATAACGACCAATGCACTCCAAAAATATTTGGCTGAACTGCGAAAATACTCATTAATGACGCGTGAAGAGGAAAGACAGGTTGCCATTAAGGCATATGAGGAACATGATATTGAATCAAGAAATAAGCTTGTTACGTCTAATTTAAGGTTAGTTGTTAAAATAGCAATGGAATATAGACGAGCCTATTCGCAAATCTTAGATCTTATTCAAGAAGGTAATGCTGGACTTGTCCAAGCAGTGAATCGGTTTAATCCCTATAGAGGAGTGAAACTGTCGACATACAGTGCCTGGTGGATCCGTGCTTATATATTAAAATTTTTAATGGATAATAAGAGTCTTGTAAGAATGGGAACAACCGATGCACAAAGAAAATTATTCTTTAGACTCAGAGGTGAAGCTGAAAAACTTTATGCCTTAACACAAAAATTTGATGCTAATTTATTGGCTGAAAAAATAGGTGTTCAACCGCAAGATGTTGTCGAAATGCAACAAAGATTAACTAAAAATGATGTTTCTTTAGATACTCCAGTTGGGGATGAGAGCGATACAAGACAAGTTGATTTATTATTTTCTAATTCAGAAGAAGCAGATGTTTCTTATGAAAGAGAACAATTATTAAAAATACTTAGAAAAGAAGTCGCTTTTATAGAAAAAGAGCTAAATGAAAGAGATGCCTATATTTTTCATAATAGAATTATGGCTGATGACCCTATTACGCTTCAAGATGTTGGTGATAAATATGGTATTACCAGGGAAAGAGCAAGACAGTTAGAAGCTCGAGTTATAAAGAAAATTAAAGACAGAATCATTGCAGCAGGAATTATGAAATGAAAAAAATATATAAGTTTTTTTTTATTTGTTTTTTATATTTCATTTAACATATTCATATGCAAATAATATTAATAATTTAAGAATAGTGACTTTAGCGCCAAATTTAACAGAAATAGTATTTGCTTTAGGACTAGAAAAAAATTTAGTTGGAAATACAATATTATGTGATTATCCTTTAGAAGCTAAAAATGTTTATAAAATAGGAAATTTTAATAATCCTAGTATTGAAAGAATTATAGCCCTTAAGGCAAATGTTGTTTTAGCTACTGAAGGCAACCCTGATGATAAACTAAAAATTTTATCAAAAAATAATATAAAAGTCATAAAAATTCAGCCAGAAGTTGCATCTGATATTCCATTAATGATAAAAAAAATATCTTTTGAATTAGGCGTAGAACAAAAAGGAAAAGTTTTAGCTGAAAAAATAATGTTTGCCTTACTAAAAATAAAACAAAAGCAGATATCAGAAAATAGAAAATTTCTGTTTATTTTGCAGTTTGATCCTATGTACACAGTTAGTGAAGAAACCTGGTTAGGAAGTATTTTTAAATTAGCGGGTATGAGAAATTTAATAGGTGAGAGTCAAGTAAAATATCCTAAAATTAGTAACGAATTTTTACTAAAAAATATTCCTGATATTATTTTTTTAGGACAATTAGAAGGTAAAAATGAGAAAGAAAGTTTAAAATATTATCAGAAAAAAATTGATGCTATATATGGGAAAATTAAGCATAACATAAAAATAATTGTTGTGCCTAAAGATATTTTAGTAAGACCAGGGCCGCGTTTAATTGATGGTATTCAATTTGTTGAAAGTGTGTGATTTTGAGAAAAAGAATTTCGATAAAAATTTTAATTTTTTATACGTTAATTTATTTATTAACTTGTTTTATAAGTGTTTTTTTTGGTTCTGTAGATCTTTTTGATATTATGAAAACAGACACAGATATTTATAGTAAAATATTGCAAATCAGGATCAGCAATTTAATTTTAGTCTCATTTGTAGGTTCTTGTTTATCAATTTGTGGTAATGTTTTACAAAACGTATTGAAAAATCCCTTAGCAGATCCTTTTATATTAGGTATTTCATCAGGTGGTACTTGTTTTGCAGCAGCTTGTTTGTTGTTTATTTCCACAAATTTAATTTTTGAAATTCCTGTAGAGGCAAGTTTTTCTATTCAAACTTTTTCAGCTTTTGTTGGTTGTCTAACTTCTTTTTCTATTTTATTCTATTTAAGAAGAAGAATAAGTAATTTTAACGATGATTACATTTACCCTATTATTGGAATAATAATTAATTCATTTTTTTCTGCAATTATAATGTTTCTATTTGCAATTGCTAAACCTGAAAAATTTTCAGAAGTGCAAAATTTTTTAATGGGTTCTATTCAACCTATTAGTTATCTAGAATTTTTTCTTATATTTATAGTTTGTGTTTTTCCTATATATAAATTATTTAATTTAAGTAATTTTTTTAGTATTATTTTGTTTGGAGATGATTTTTCAAAAACTATGGGAATAAATCCTGAAAAAGTAAGAAAAGAATGTATTTTTTATGTTTGTATAATTATATCAGTAGTTGTATCGGTAGCTGGAATCATTAGCTTTATAGGTTTAATTGTTCCGCATGTTGTTAGAAAAATACACAGGGTTGATCATCGTAGTGAAATGCTTATTTGTATGTTAATAGGTGCTATTATTTTAGTAAATTCTGACACTTTAGCGCGGACTATATTAAAACCAGCACAACTACCAGTTGGGATTTTTACCGCTATAATAGGAGCACCTTTTTTAGCTATGATCCTGCTTAAAAGACATAAAATATGAAAAATATTGAAATTAATGCATTTAATCTTGCTTATGAATGGAATTCAAGTAAAATAATACTTCGTATGTGCAGTTCAGTTATCAAGAAGGTGATATTATCTGTCTTCTTGGCAACAATGGAGCGGGTAAAAGTACATTATTAAAAATTTGTGCTGGTATATTAAAGCCAACTTTAGGATCTGTTGCTGTTATACAAAATGGTAAAATTCTTGCAGAGAATGATAAAATTATTAAAACGTTAGCATGGTTACCGCAACAGTTAAATAGACCAGAGCATTTTAGTGTAAAGGAATTTTTAACGCTACAGGATGTTCATTCAATAAGAAAACATTTGTTAGTACAAGAAAGTTTTATTTTTAAGGTATTAAATGCATTTGAAATAGCTCATTTGTATGAAGCCGAACTCAAGCAGTTAAGTGGTGGTGAATGGAAGAGGGTCCAATTAGCAAGAATATGGTTGCAAGAAGCCAATATTGTATTTATGGATGAGCCTGATAGTGATCTGGATTTGAAATATAAATATTTACTGATTGAGTATTGCAAAAATTATGTCAAAGAAAACAAAGCTATTCTATTTCTAATAACACATGACTTAAACTTTGCTAAGAATATAGCAACTAAAATATGTGCATTAAAAGAGGGGCTTTGGGTTTGGGATTCAAATGCAATGAACTTTTGGGATTCTAAAATCATAAATAAATTATATGATTTATAAGATTAAAATTGTGAGGATATTTTGTGAATGATTATAATAAAAAAAATGATGATATAATAGATGCAGAGTTTATTAAAGAAGGTGAAGCTCAACATAAAAGCAATAAAAATTCTTTAAACGAAGAAACAATAAATTATATTGAAAGATTTCAATTTAATAATGCAAACGAAGCTAATTATTCTAACTATCAACAAGAAAAGTTTAATAGCTTTTTTTATTCTTTTGGGAATAGTAAAAATTTAGCATTTAAGAAACCATCTTTTTTGCAGATTATTTTATTACTTCCATTTATTCTTATTGCATTAGTTCTTGTCTTAATTAT
>CAYSZE010000209.1:0-12063 GCA_964435255.1 uncultured Oligoflexia bacterium | reverse complement strand
CTGTTACTCTAGATTGTGGGAAGTTATAGGTACGTATACGCTCACTTCTATCGCCTCTCCCCACTTGCGATTTTCTTTCTTCAGAAAATGCTTTTTCTTTTTCAATTTCTGCCGCTTCAAATAATTTAGCTTGAAGTATTTTCATGGCCTTTGCCCGATTTTTGATCTGCGAACGCTCATCCTGACAAGCAACGACTATACCACTTGGAATATGTGTTATTCTTACAGCAGAATCCGTTCTATTGACGTGCTGTCCACCCGCACCACCTGCACGATAGGTATCTATGCGGAGATCATTTTCATTAATTGAAATTTCAACATCATCTGCTTCAGGTAAAACAGCAACAGTAATAGTTGACGTATGAACACGTCCCTGAGCTTCTGTTTGTGGGACTCTTTGCACCCGATGCACTCCACTTTCATACTTTAAGACACTATACACACCTTCACCTTCAATCAATGCAATAACTTCCTTGGTACCGCCTAATTCATTTTCATTGAGTGACATGATTTCTAGTTTCCATTTCCGACGTTCTGCATAGCGCGCATAAGCACGGAAAAGCTGCCCAGCAAATAAACTCGCCTCATCGCCGCCCGCACCAGCTCTGATTTCTAGAAAAATATTTTTGCTGTCATTAGGATCTTTAGGCAAAAGATGAATGGAAAGGTCTTTTTCTAATTCTGTATAACGGTCTTTTAGTATTTTTAATTCTTCGAAAGCCAGTTCTCGCATTTCACCTGCGCTTTCAGCGAGAAGCCCTTCTGTTGCAAGAGTCTCTTCTTCAATTTTCTTAAACTCCCGATAGAGACGAACTGTTTCTTCTAGATCTGAACGCTCTTTACTCAATTTCCGAAACTCTGCGTTATTTGAAATAACCTCAGGACGGGCTAGCAGGCTTTCCAGTTCAAGAAATCTCCGTTCAATTTTAGCCAATTGTTGTATCATAAGATTTTTTCCAATTTTGAAAGTATTTAAATGAGAATCTATATTTCATGAATGGCTCATATAAGCCTTTTAACATGCAAAAAAGGGAGCATCCATACAGACATGCTCCCTATTTCAATATCTAAGCTTAAAAAATTACTTGTTCGTTTGATTTGCTTTTGCAGCAGCGTACTTACGATTGAAACGCTCAATACGACCAGCTGTATCTAGAACTTTATGGTTACCAGTCCAGAAAGGGTGGCATACACTACAAGTTTCTACTTTTAATACGTTTTTTATACTACGAGTTTCAAATGTATTACCGCAAGCGCAATGTACTTCGCATGGGCCAAATTTTGGATGAATGTTTTCTCTCATAAAAACCTCAGAATTATTAATAGCTTACGCTTATTTTGTCTTGCGTTAAAAACCTCTTGCCGTGATTACCAGCAACTGAAGATGGCAACTAGTAGCAAATGAAGAGGATTGAGTCAACGCCTAAATGCACAGTTCAGAAGAAATCTTTCCTAGTCTATTGACATAACTCACTTTTTTGTTACCTTACAAGGGCAGTCTGCATGTCTTTGATATTTTTGAACTCATCCTAAAATCTTTAGATTAAATCATTCACATAGAAATGACAAAGGATGCCCCTATGAATTCGTATTACCAAAACAGAGTATTAGGTTACTTTTCTTCTATAGCTATCGCAAATGATTTCGACGTCGAAATTTTTGTGGGCAGGCCACAAGGGTTCGAAATTAGAAGCAATGCAGACTTGTTCTCTAAAGTTCTCGCCGAGGTGAACTCCTTTGGTAAGTTATATATCCGCATGGCCGAAGCAAACACTTCCGACCAGCGCCCACATATTATTATTCATACTCACGTCCTTAACTCTTTATATATACGAGATACTGTCTGTGCCAGTGTTTTGGATATCAAAGGACAACACTTTAGTTTTGAAGGCACTGATACCAGCCAATCTCATCTTATTGGGCAAGTTGAGAATTTCAATATCAAAATGTTCGGTTCCGCTAAATTAAATGCTATTGAATTAGAAGCAAAAAACATATCGGTTTCTTGTAATCACACTTCCCAAATAAAACTATTTGCGCAAAATTCTATTGCTGGTTCAGCTTATGGCAATTCCTATTTGCATTATAAAGGAAATCCTGAGTTAGCAGTTTTTAATGCTGGGCAGTCATTTATTTCAGCTTTATAATTCCAAATTATGATCTCTTTTCGAGATCATTTACGGCCCGATAAGCCATGTCTATCGCTGCATGTGTGAAAGGAATCCAAGCAGAATCGGAATTGGCAATGGCAATATTTCCGATAGGGGCACGTGCCTTTTCAATAATTTGATCTACTTGGGAAAGGTTATCGTACAAAGAATTAGACGTATAAGAATAACCATGCGACCATCTGTTAACTGTTATGGCTAAAATTTCTTTTTGCTGCTCAAACCCATATGGCCCTAACATCCGCTGTAATTGTTCACGGATTTGATTTTCAAATTCAGCAAAAGAAGTGCCTAATAATTTATATCTTCCCAATCTCGATTTTGTTCTTGCATCTAAAGAAGGATCTAAAATTGTGGGAACATAAGTCATATGCACACAAATCGGTTCAGACTCATTTTGGGAATGTTTATAGCCACCAATATTAACAGGATAATCTAATTTAACCCGACAATATGGCATATTGGGTGAATATATTTCATGAACTCCAGCTTTCACAAAAGGCTTCCAATTTTTTAGAATAACTTTGCTATAAACTATATTAGCTTTAACATTTTTTGCTAAAGAATGTTTTTGTTCAGATGCTATTTCTGGAATAATATAAGGAATCATCATATTATATCCAGCCATAATAACTTTTTGGCTTTTTATTCGTTGCAATTTACCTGAGTAATCAAGGTACCCTACATTAACATAATTATTTTCATTATAAGCGCTTACAACTGTGCTCTTTAATCTAATTTTTACACTTTGCTTTGGCAAATCTAATTTACTATAGTCAAATTTTGCTAAAACTATATCATGCATTGTTTGTCCAGCAGCAACTTTGGGAAGCATTTTTCTAACTAAAAGTCTTGCTAAAGAGGCATTACCATCGGGGAAATGATAAATATAAGGATCTTCAAGTTCGGCTTTACCTACTCCTGCAAGACTTGGAATATTTAAACCACTTAAACCTGGAATACCTAAATTCCGCGCATCTAAAGCAGAAACACCATCTATGCCATTGGCATAAAAATCAGTACTTCTCGCCTGAAAAAACAAACTCGCATGTTCAGATAGTTTCACATTTTTAATTAAGTAATCACGGTAGCTGGTTTTTGCTAAATAGTCTAGACATTCCTTTTCTGACATGTTTGGTAAGTAATTAATTTTTTTGGTAAATAACTCCAACAATTTATCTTTATCTTTTTGAGAATAAGGAAAGTCTGCAATAAATTTTTCATAACTTTTAGCCTTTAAATATTTTGGATCTATGTCATCTGCAATAATTCTTTCTGGATCACCATTAACTAATTTATCTACCCCAAATGTTTCTTTATTAAAAAAAACACCTCTACTTAATCCTTTATCTGTATAAAAATTACGATCAAAACATTTTCCTAATTCATCAATATCGACATTAATATCTTTCAACAAATTTAGAGCTGTTTTGCTGTAAATACTTTTTGGTGATTGTAATGATTCAGTTCCTCCATATGCTAAAATTAATTTATTATTAATAACAAATTCGTTTCTTTTAGCATGCCCACCAAAGTCATCATGATTATCAAGAATTAAAATTCTTTTCTGTTCACCATATTTTTTCTGATAAAAGCGCGCAGCAGCTAACCCACTTAAACCAGCACCTACTATGACCAGATCATAATGTTCTTTTATTGGTAAATTTTTTATTGAAAATTTTTCCCCTTCTCGACCTAACTTATGCGCATGTTCAAAAGAGCCATCATGATTCCCTCTTAATCCTCGTAGTAACGGAGGATAATAAAAACTATTTTCAGCAGCATTTAAAATATCAATTGGTGCTAAACTTGCCGCAATTGCAACAGAAACTCCATTCAGAAAATCACGTCTTGTAATACTCATCAGAATTCCTTTCATTTAAATTTAAATATTTGTATTAAAAATCAATAAAAAAGTCAAAAATTTAGGTTATTTACACTTATCGATTATGGTGAGTATATAGTATTTAAATTAAAGTTTTTATATATATTTTAGGTAAGCACTAGAACAAAATTTTTGTATTTATTTTTGAAAATTAATTACAAAATTTAATAATAAAACAAAAGAAACATCATAAATTATATCTAATTTTTCAGATCTATAGGCTGTAATTAAAAACACAAATTAGAAAAATAAAAAATTATTTTAGTAAAATAGATAAAATTATAAATTATAGAAAATCTAAAAATTAATACATTTTTTTTCTTGGCATTACTTTTATTTGGTTAGTTTCATTTAAATATTTTATTTCGGAATAAAACATAACATTTTTATTACTTATTTTTACAAAAGCATTAACAATTGAATGATCACAATTTTTTATTTTGTTTAATAATTCTTTATCAGCAAAAGCTAGCTCATCTATAAGAACAATATTTCCTGAAGAAATTTGTTTTAAATATATCTCTTCTAAATTCAAGACCTTAATATTTGGTAATATATCTGAAACCACAATTAAATTATTTTCAATCAAGCTTTTTAATACATCTCTATCAATTTCAGTTGAAATTTTTAATGCCTGTTCTACAGACCAAGGCTCAACATACTCTCTTCGCAGCTGTGAACAATAACCTACTGTACCAATTGCTTGTGCCAAATCCCGCGCCAAAGCTCGAACATAAGTTCCTTTGCCACACAAAACTCTTAAGGTGACTGACTTTTCTTCAATACTTGCATTTATGATTTCTAATTTATCGATAAAAATTTTTCTTTTTTTTGTTTCTATAGGGTTGGGGATTTTTCCACTCGCACGCATATATTCATACAATGGTTTTCCGTTCATTTTTAATGCACTATATACAGGTGGAACTTGTTCAATTTCTCCGATAAAATGTTTTAATTCAAATTTAATACGTTCCAAATAATGTTCTGGCACTTCATTTTCAGCGACAACTCTTCCTGTCGCATCAAGGGTATCTGTCTCTGTGCCTAAGGAAATAGTAAACAAATATTGTTTTTTCCCATCCATAATATCATCAGATAAGCGTGTGGCACCGCCCAACAAGACTGGCAATAACCCTGTAGCAAAAGGATCCAAAGTCCCTAAATGCCCAACTTTATCAAGATTTAAAGCTTTACGAACCATTGCAACAACTTTATGACTTGTCATGCCTGCAGGCTTATCGATCAGAACAAGACCACAAAATACATTTAAATTATTAGCCTCTTGAACATCCATATATTTTTATATTCTTTTTTATTTATTTGTTTTTAGATTGTTGCGTTACTTTATGATTCTCATCGTTTAAAGCAGCTGAATTTTTTTCATTTTCTTTCAATTCATCACTAACTTTAGAAAGCAGAGCTCCCATTTTCACAGAATACTCAACACTATCATCATAATAAAACACAATTTCTGGAGTGTAACGAATGAGTAAAGACTTTCCTAACTCTCGTCTAATATATCCCGCCGCTTGTTTTAAACCCTTTTCTGCAAGTTTTCTTTGCTCAGGTTCACCCAAAACGGAATAATAAACTTTTGCTATTTGTAAGTCAGGAGACATTTTTACTGAATTTAAGGTAATGCCACGCACCCGAGGATCAGAAATTTCTCCACGAACAAGCATAAGTGCAATGTGTTCGCGGATTTGTTCCCCAAGTTGTAGCATTCTTTTAGTAGCCATTTAAATAAATTATCCTTTTTAATGAAGCGTTGCAGCTATTTCTTCCACAATAAATGCTTCTAAAATATCGCCCACTTTGATATCATTGTAATTTTCAACGCCGATACCACATTCAAAACCTTGTAACACTTCTTTGGCATCATCTTTAAAGCGTTTTAAAGATCCAATTTTTCCAGTGTAAATCACAACACCATCACGCACGATACGCACATGAGAGTTACGAATGACTTTACCATCGGAAATCATGCTACCAGCAATGACACCCACTTTTGGTACAGAGAATGTATTACGCACTTCTGCATGACCAATAATTTTATCTTGCTTAATAGGAGCCAAAGTACCAACCATAGCGGCTTGTACAGCTTCGATAAGTTCATAAATAATGCTGTAACATTGAATTTTAATTCCAGCTTGTTCTGCAACTTGCGCAGCCACTCTGTCTGGACGAACATTAAAACCAACAATAAGTGCATTAGAAGCTTTAGCTAAAATGACATCTGTTTCTGTAATTCCACCTACAGCAGAGTGCAGAACCTTCGTTTTTACTTTAGCTGTGTCTAATTTTATTAAAGAACTACGTATAGCTTCAGCTGAACCATGAGTATCAGCTTTAATAATAATTGAAACTTCTTTAGCCTTGTCTTCAGCTTTAGCCATAAGCGCTAGCAATTCATCCATAGATGAACCTTTTTGACTAGCTAAATCTTTTTGGCGTTGTTTTTCTATTCTGTATGCAACAGCTTCTTTCGCAATGGCATCACTAACTACGCAGTTAAATTGATCACCTGCTGCAGGAACTTCACTTAAACCTATAATTTCTACAGGAGTTGATGGTTCTGCAATTGTGATTTTCTCTCCATGCGCATCACTCATTGCTCTAATTCTACCCATCGAAGTACCAACAACTATAAAGTCTTGGTTCTTTAATGTTCCTTTAGTTACAATAACAGTGGCAACAGGGCCTCTTGCTTTATCTAATTTTGCTTCAATCACAATACCTTCAGCAAGAGTATCTTTCGCAGCTTTTAAGTCTAATACTTCTGCTTGTAATAAAATAGATTCAATAAGATCATTTAAACCTTGGTGTGTCTTCGCAGAAACTTGAACAAAAATAGAATCTCCGCCCCATTCTTCTGGCATTACACCTTGTTCTGATAATTCACGATTGATTCGATCCAAGTTAGAACCTGGTTTATCAATTTTATTTACCGCAACAATAATCGGTACATTAGCTGCTTTTGCATGCGAAATAGCTTCTATTGTCTGAGGCATTACACCATCATCGGCAGCAACAACTAAAACGACGATATCAGTGACCTGAGCACCACGAGCACGCATAGCGGTAAATGCTTCGTGACCTGGAGTGTCTAAAAAGGTTAATTTTTGACCTTTATACTCAATTTGATACGCACCAATATGTTGGGTGATGCCACCAGCTTCTTTAGCTGCGACATTTGCAGAACGAATGGCATCAAGTAAAGAAGTTTTACCATGATCCACATGCCCCATAATTGTAATAATAGGAGGGCGTGGGAAAGAATTCAGCTCATTATTTTTTACAGTTCTACGTGATAAAATATCACCAATTGTCACACTGGAACTTTGGGTTTCATAGCCAAATTCTTGTGCCACAAATGTAGCCGTATCAAAGTCAAGTTGCTGATTAATTGTTGCTGACATTCCTAGTTTCATTAACACTTTAATTACAGCAGTTGCTTTTTGACTCAATTCTCCTGCTAAGTCATTAACAGTAATAGTCTCATCAATACGAATAATTTTTTTAGACGCTTTTGTTGGATTGACTGCTTCAGCTTTTTTAATTTCTTTTTTCTTAAAAGATTGCGAAACTTTTTTCCGATTTGGAATCATAGTCCGCACAACAATACCTTGCTCATCGCTAGAGTCGAGATCCCCGTAAAAATCAAGATCTTCCTCATCTTCTAAACGGTGTGCATTTTTATTGCGGATACGACGAGCATCTTCCTCGTCTATAATTCTGCGCTTTTCTCTATCTTTATCTTTATCACGATCCTTAAGTCTAGAAGGAACATCTTTTGCGGGTGTTGCTGCTGGAGCATCAGAGCCCATTACAAATGGTCTGCTTGCTATAGGAGCGGGACGAGGACCAAATCCACCGCCTCTTTCTGTATTATTGTTGTATCCAGGAGCCCCAGCACGTGGTTGTTGGTTGGCTGAAGAACCTGTTCTAAAGCCCGCTTGTCCATTATTATCGCGTGCGCCATAACCGCCAGCTTGATTAGGGCGATTTTGTGCATTAGGACTACCGCCACGAGGCTGAAAATCTCTATTTCTATCAGGACGCGCGCCACCGCTTCCCATACCACTAGATTGTGGCCGTCCGTAGTTGTCTCTTGAATGACTTCTTGGCGCAGCATTATCGTCGCGGCGATAAGAGTTTTGGGTATTGAAACTTGCTGTTGTATAGCTTTGTGGTTTTGTCGGCGCTGGAGAAGCTTCAGCTTTTCTGACAATGACTGCTCCAGTTTCTGATTTTGGATTTACAGAACCTTGTTTATTATTTTGAGTCGCTGAACCCGTCGTAGAAGCAGCTGGGCGTATGACTTGAGCAGAACTAGAAGAATTAGAACTTGGGGAATTAGTGGTTTGCACGTTGTTAATCTCATCACTCATTTGAGAGCGCATAGCTGATGTTGCACCTACTTCGGAGCCCTTAGACCTTGATTCATTATCAGTTCTACTGGAAATTGCCTCTTGAGTTTGAGCGGAAGCAGCTGTTGTCTCTCTATAATCTGGGGTTGTTGTTTGTTGCCCTACACGTGTAGGAGAATTAGAAACATTTTGATTGGATCCGAAAGCCGAATTGAATTTCTCGTTGGCAGTATTTTCCTCCTTGGAAGAAACAACTGATTTTTGATTATGAGACTCTAAAGTAGGTTCATGCGCGGAATTTTCAAATGAACTTTCTACATTAGAAGATTTCTTAATAATTGTTTGTGGTTTTTTAGTCACTGCTTCAGCTGAAACAGCTTCATTAGTATGTTTGTTGTGTGCAGCTGCATCGTCATGAGCTTCATTAGGAACATCTACTTTTCTTCTTATTATTAACTTACTCGCAGCAGCTTTTTGAGCTGCCTCCTTCTCAGGATTTTTTCCTGAGCGGTGAAAAGCACGCAACTTAGCAGCCTCTGTTTCAGAGATCGCATTAAAGTGGTTTTTTACTTGAATCCCGAGTTCTTGAAGCTTAATAATGGCAGCCTTGGTCTCAATTCCCAACTCTTTCGCCAAATCAAGTACTCTAATACGACTCATCAAATGCAGCTCCCAATAAAATCATGCCAACATTGCCAGCACGGTAAAATATGTAAATATTAATTTATACTACGCCTCTAAATCATTAGACGTAATAATCGACAAAACTTTAATAACGGCATCTTTACGGGTGACAAGCATAGCTTTCACAGCCTTTTCTTTGCCAAAAAATGTATTTCCAAGCAAAGTTGAAGACGCATTTATTTTGATTCCAAAAACTCTGCTTTTATATTTAAGAAGCAAAGCATCACAATGACGATAAAATCTATCACTACCATCATTTGAAAAAATTAAAACTCTGGAAATGCGGTTAGGATCCTTTTGCTTTTGTTTTGCACGTATTGCAACCAACCCAGCTTCTTCGGTTTGCAATAATGTTTCAATGCTTTCCAATCCACCACGAAGACTACCGCAGCGGCGCGCAAAGGCAAGTGCGTGAATCAATTTATCACTTAATTCAACACTTGGAACTTTTATCGTACCATCAGGAGAAAAAACCTGGAAAGACTTTTGCAAATTATGGAACAACAATTGAAATTCTGTATCAGTTTCCAGTGATCTTGGCAGTTTCTGCATGTAGCTTTCCAGACAATTTTATAGGTAAACCTGTTTTATAGGCAATTTCATCAACATTAGAACTAGCTATGGCTTTAAAGTCAGAATAGCCAGCCGTATGAATAACAGCAGCAATTTGTTCAGCGACTCCTTTTAATTGCATCCAATAACGTAAACGTTCTGTTGGTACATTTTTTGCATCGACTTTTTCTGGATCGAGCAAAGGTTGGGGCCGCGTTTTAGCCACAATATCATCTATGGCAGCTTCAGCTTCTTCAGACTCGCTCATATCTTCTTCATCATCTATGATAGGCTCACCCAAATGGAAATCTTCTAAATCTTCGTCAGCACTTAGCTCACTTTTTTCTTCGGCTATAGTAGCAGCAAGATCCGCTGCTCCTTGCATAACTTGTTCCGCTTCTTCTGGGGACAAACGAAGCAATTTAATAAGCGTACGTTGATCCATTCGCGAAATATCAGCAGGATCTTTATAGCCCTCATTAACCAAAATTTCTGCACGCATTTCACCTAAAGCTGGAATTTGTGCAATGACATTTTTGTATTCTTGAACAAGTTCACGCATTTTAGATTCAGAACGAATATCAACTTTCCAACCTGTTAGCTGCGCTGCTAAACGAACATTTTGTCCTCTTTTACCAATAGCGAGTGATAAATGCTCATCAGGAACAACAACCTCCATAATATGGAGACGTTCATTCACAATGACTTTTGAAGGTTCAGAAGGAGCAAGAGCATTACAAACAAAACGAGCAGGGTCACGATCATAAGGAATAATATCTATTTTTTCCCCGCGCAATTCCTGTACTATAGCTTGCACACGAGCACCTTTAATACCGACACATGCTCCTACGGGATCAATTGAAGGTTCCGTACTATAAACAGCAATTTTAGAACGACTGCCAGGGTCACGGGCTGCACTTTGAATGACCACAATCCCTTCAGAAATTTCAGTAACTTCTTGTTCAAATAAACGGATTAAAAGCTCTGGATGCGCACGGCTCAACATCACTTGAGGTCCTCGCGTCGATTTCTTTACGTCCACAACAAAAGCAATGACTTTATCACGAATTTTATATTTTTCCCCAGGAATTTGTTCTCGGACGGGAAGAACACCCTCAGTAGGGCCAAGATCAACTATTATGTCAGCCTTATCAAAACGACGGACTTGCCCAATAACTATTTGATGCTTTTTGTCTCTAAATTCTCTGACAACTTTTTCTTTTTCAGCTTCCATAACTTTTTGCACGATAGCTTGCTTTGCAGCTTGTGCAGCAATACGGCCTAGTTGATCGGTTGGCAAAGGTTCGCCTATTTCATCGCCTATTTGCAACGAATCATCCATGGCAACAGCTTCTGATGCTGGAATTTGCTTACTTATATTAGTCAATTCATTATCCGCTACGACAATACGGTAACGAATAAGTTCGATTTCTTCAGTTTCTTCATTGAAGCGTGTTTCAAAAACGCAATCGCCAAAATGTTTACGTGCTGCTGTAAGAACCGCTTCTCTTAATGCGCCAATCAAAAGCTGGCGATCAATATTTTTTTCTTTACCTACAGTTTCTATTACACGCTTCAAATCTATTTGCATTAAATGCACCTCAGAAAACAAGTCTTAAATTCAATGAATTCTAATAATTAGAATTCAACTATTTTGTTTTTTTAAACGCTCCTTGCCGAGCTTTCCGTCTTGCCGCATCTTTAGCCAATTTGACTGATTTAGATGACGGGTGAAATGGTAACACAAAAGCTGCTTTGATTTCCTCTAAAGGAATTTCAAACCGATGCATACCTTCCACAAGTACTATGACTTTAAGTCCTTTATTATCACAAATTTCATTTAACACCATAGTGAACTTACTGCGATCAGAAATTTTCTGCCAAGTTTCTATGGTGACAACATCCCCAACAGCTGCCTGGAAATCCTCAAGGTCATGCAGAGTCGGTTCAGAGCCAGGGGAACCAACACGAATATTCACTTCATCTGCAAAAAGATCGAGCGCGTTCGTGCTCATAAGATACTTATGAACTTCTGTGCATTCATCGAACGAAAGGTTAGTATCCGCAGAACGAGGTACCCTATTGGCCTCAAGATCAGACAAAGAGTAGCCTTTATCTATAATGATATCAACAACAGGCTCACCGTCTTCAAATAAAAAGAGCCAATTTCTAATCCTCATTTTCAATACGCCAGGTTCAGAGACCCCATTTTTTTGTAAACTTAACAGCTCTTTTCTTAGAATATTAAGAATTTCACTATGAATTTGCTTAGTTAACTGCTTTGGATGACTTAACTTAATAGTATCACTTTCTAGATACAAGAGAACTCCAACATTTCGAAAAGTTTCAGGATTTTAGCCCCTTAATAACCACAGCCTCAACAAGGGCAAAACTTTAAACCATT
>CAYSZE010000208.1:0-6405 GCA_964435255.1 uncultured Oligoflexia bacterium | reverse complement strand
CATTGAGATTGTGCTGGCACTGTAAAAATGCTTTCGCATAAGCTAAGTAGTGCACCTGTTCTGAATCACACAGACAACCGTCGAAATCCCAAAGTATTGCTTTTTTGTTAAGTATTGTATTTTTAAGAAAGTTCAAGTCCGTACTCCTTACCCAACGAAAGTTACTCAAGGAACAAATGCTCTTTATAATGAGCGTGGCAGCGTGTTAATCTGCTCGGTGAAATTGCATTGGTAGCATGATTCTTTCATTTGAGCTAGTTTATCAAATAAAGAAAAAAGTTAAATTTCAGAAGTTGTTGTTGCTAACTATAATAAACGTGTATTAGTTACTAAAAGATTTGTATTATTTTTGAGGAGCCGAGGAAGTATATTAATTGCCTTTCAATTTAGCAAATGTGGACTTAAAGTCTTAAACAGGTTAGATACTTTTTCATTAAATTTTGTTTGTGAGGAGAGGATAAACTAAATGAAACGAGTTGTTGTTACAGGCCTTGGTATAGTCTGTCCTGTTGGTAATAATTTAGAGGAATGTTGGAATAACATTTTAGCAGGGAAAAGCGGTATTGGAAAGCTTACCATGTTTGAACCGCCTGAAAATTGTGTCACTATTGCTGGCCAAGTTAAAAACTTTGAGCCAACTAAATATATGAACGAAAAAGAATCAAAAAGAAATCAGAGATTTGTGCAACTTGCTGTTGCAGCTTCTAAAATGGCGCTTGAAAATGCTAAACTAGAAATCACTTCAGACAACCAAAATCAAATTGGGGTTTCTATAGGTGTAGGAATTGGCGCATTAGGGTACTTAGAAGATCAGTCTTTTATAGCACGAACCAAAGGTGTTAAAAGGGTTTCTCCCTTCACTATTCCTGGTTTTATTGGGAATATGGCAGCTGGTGTGGTTTCGTCTGAAACAGGAGCTAAAGGTCCTAATATTTGTACTTCTACAGCATGTTCGAGCGGCGCTCATTCTATTGCCGATGCGCTAATGTATATTCAAACGGGGCGCGCAAAAGCGATGATATGTGGTGGGGCTGAATCGGCATTAAGTTTAATTGCTTATGCAGGTTTTGGCCAAATGAAGGCATTATGCAGTGAGTTTGCTGATGATCCGACAAAAGCATCACGACCATTTGACAAAGATCGAAGCGGATTTGTTATGGGTGAAGGAGCTGGTGTCTTAATTATTGAAGACTATGAATATGCAAAAGCGCGTGGTGCGAATATTATTTGTGAATTTGCAGGTTTTGGTGCATCGGGTGATGCATTTCATTTCACTTCACCAGCTCCAGAAGGAGAAGGTGGTGCCAGAGCAATGCAACAAGCCTTACAAACCTCAGGACTAAAACCTGAAGATATCGACTATATTAATGCACATGGGACATCTACTGAACTAAATGATTTGTGTGAAACCCAAGCAATAAAAACAGTGTTTAAAGAACATGCTTATAAATTGAATGTAAGCTCTACAAAAAGCATGACAGGGCATTTGCTAGGCGCTGCTGGCGGTATTGAAGCTGTTTTTGCTGTAATGGCATTGAAAACGGGGCTAATCCCACCAACAATCAATTATAATACGCATGATGAACAATGTGATTTAAACTACACTCCTAACAAGTCTGTGCAGAAAGAAATTCATGCAGTCATATCCAATTCTTTTGGCTTTGGTGGGACAAATGTTTGTTTAGCATTTAAAAAGTTGCAAAAAGATTAATAAACAGTTTTATCTTTAAATAAACAGAGGCTATCAATATTTTGATAGTCTTTTTCTTTTTAACTTTAGAATTTAACTATAGAATAAATTAAACAATCTTAAATTTAGATACTTATGAAAGATTTTAAACTTATGATTTTAAACAGATTAAAAATAGGTTACTTATTAGAATTAATAATTTTAATTTTATCTTTAGATCTGTTTGCTGCTGAGAAAAAAGTAATAAATGTTGGTTATTTTGTGGTGCCAACGTTTATTTATGAAAATGATAAAAAAGAAATAGTAGGACCAGTATATCAGTTTATAAAAAGTATAGAAAAAATTAGTAATTACCAATTTGTTTTTGAAAAATTTCCTTTAACGCGATTATTACATGAAGTTGAAACGGGTTATGTACAAATGATGGCTATGGCTGCAAAACAATCTGAAAATGAGAGTTTAATAACAAATGAAACTCCATTTTTTAAAGATAAAAGTTATTTAATAGCTAGAAAAGATTTTAAATATAATAAAATTACTTCTGTTAAGCAATTGGAAAATTATGTAATAGGCATAAAACAAGATGGTGCTATAAATTCTTTTTTGCTTGCAAATAAAGATAAAATTAAATTTGAAACATCTGCTTCTTCAGATTCTATTAATTTAGCTTTATCTAAATTACTTGGAAATAGAGTTGATTTAATTCATTCATATTCATCTCATATTTATTTATATTTGGCTAGGAAAAATAAGCAAATTGATAAAATAAAACCAGTTGAGCTGCCAGGAGATTTGGTCGAAGTTTATTTTGGATTTTCAAAAAAACTTGCAAAAAAAGACAGAGATAATTTAAATAAATTAATAAATTATTTACTGCTAGAGAAAAAAGTTAACTTAACAGAACAAATTAAAAATTGGGAAGATTGAACTTAAGTTCAAGTATTTTAACTAACTGTTGGAGTTCTGTTATTGTATAAGTTGGATTTAATTCGTGTTTTGATTTTAAACCAGCTTTATGAAACCAACAAGTGTCTATGCCTAGTTGATTTGCTCCTTTAATATCAGCTTCGAAATTATCACCAACCATCAGAATTTTTTCAATTGGAATTTTTGCATGTTTTGTCATAGCTACAGTAAATATTTCTTTTTGGGGTTTTCTGTAACCAACTTCTTCTGATATGGTTATTGATTTAAAATACTTATTTAATTCAGATTTTTGTAGTCGTGGGTATTGGGTATCTGTGAATCCATTTGTTATGATTCCTATTTCTAAATCATTTGCATGGATAAGCTGGCATAATTGTTCAGCATAGGGTATTGTGTGTGTACTTTGAGAAATTCTTTTGATATAATAATCGCCAAAGATTTTTGGATCTTGATTTATTTTATGTGCTTCAAATAATTTTTGAAACCTTAAAATTTTCAAATCATTAGCATTGAGAAAGCCTTTCTCTAATTGTGACCATAATTCTTTATTTAACTTTTGATACTCAAAATATAAAATATCGTTATGATAATTTATATTAAAATGTGTAAGAGCATCTTTAAAGGCAATTTTTTGCGATTTATTAAAATCGTAAAGAGTATCATCTGCGTCAAAAAAAATTAGAGAGTATTTCATTTATAAGACCTTTCAAACTAATAACATATTGAAAGGTTGAATATGACAAAGCTCTGAGATTTAAGCAAGGAAAGTTTTCAAATGGCCGCTAACTGTACAGATAATATGGTAATTATTAAAGACCTATTACAAAATAAAACGATTATTTATTCAGCGACAATAATATTTGCATTGGCTGTCATTCATACCTTCTGTACCAGTAGGATTAATGCTTTGTCACATAAGTGCAAAAAAGGTTCTATTTCAGAAAAATTATTGCATTTTCTAGGTGAAGTAGAAGTTGTTTTTGGTTTCTGGGCTTTTGTTTTTATAGCCTTATTATCAATAACTTTAGGAATGTCTGCTTCTATTTCATTTTTAAATCAGCTCGATTTTAAAGAAACAGTATTCGTTTTTACAATTATGTGCATGTCTGCGACCAAACCTGTGATGAATTTGGCTGACAGAGGAATTAATTATTTATCTTTATTTTTCTCTAAAATATTGTTTATTAATCAAAAAATCTCATTATTTTGTTGTATTCTTATTTTTGGATCATTGTCAGGCTCATTTATTACAGAACCTGTTGCTATGACGGTTTGTGCTATGCTTTTATATGAACACTTTTTCTCAAAATCTACTAATATTAAATTCAAATATTCCATGTTAGGTCTATTATTTGTTAATATTTCTATTGGAGGAACTCTTACCCATTTTGCAGCTCCACCCGTTTTAATTGTGGCAAGTACTTGGAATTGGGATGCGGCATTTATGTTCACCAATTTTGGTTGGAAATCAATGCTAGCTGTTTGTATAAGTACAATAGTGACTGCATTTATTTATAGAAAAGAAATAATTTCAATTGAGAAAAAAGCTTTAATTCAAGAAGAAAAAGAAAAGTCACCTTACTGGATTATTCTTGTTAACATTATATTTTTAGTATTATGTATTATATATCATAACTATATTTCATTTTTAGTTCCTTTATTTTTACTTTATATTGGTTGGTATGAAGTTACGAAGGAATATCAAGAACCTTTAAAAATTAGAGAAAGTTTATTAGTTGGTTTTTTCTTAGGTGGTTTAGTAACTTTAGGGGCTTTACAACAATGGTGGCTTGTTCCTATAGTAAATATGTTAGAACCGCTTTCTATGTTTATTGGTGCTACTGGCTTAACGGCTATAACTGATAATGCGGCTTTAACTTATTTAGGTACTTTGGTTCCTAATTTATCTGATGCTATGAAGTTTTCTTTAGTGGCAGGTGCAGTAGCTGGTGGTGGATTGACTGTTATTGCAAATGCACCCAATCCAATAGGCTACGGAATTTTAAATAAAACATTAGGCGAAGATGGCATCAGCCCATTACGTTTATTTTTAGGCTCACTTCCTTATACTTTATTTGCTATTTTTTGTTTGTATTTTTTATAGAATAAAGTCATTTACTTATGATTAATTATCATTTTATTTATACTTGCTTGTTTTATGTGGGAATGTGATTGAATTTGTTTTTCAACCTGTTCGATAAAATTTTTAGGTAGTTTTTCTGAATATCCAGCATAAACTTTAACTTCATCCCCAGGTAATTCTACTAATTTTATTAAATGTTCTTTATCTTCTTTTTTTAAAAAGTAGAGAGGAGGTAAAATACTATAACCATAAATAGCGTCAACTCTATTAGAAAATAGTTTTTTAGAAACAAGTTCAAGTGAATTATCACCTGCTGGAATATCTGTTTTAAGTTTATCGAGATTGTTAGCTATAAACGCACAAAGAGAACCCTCTTTTTTTAACCAAATAGTATAATTTTTAATTTGCTCTACTGAAGTTATTTAATTATATGGAAAATCTTTTCTTGTAATTAAGTAGTTTTTTGTTTTAAATATAACGGAATTTCCCACTATAATTTTTCTTTTTACTTTGTCTTTACCCGTCATAGCTATAATATCGATATTTCCTTTTTCGGCTTCATCAAGTAGTCTTGGGTAAGGTAAAATTTCAAATGTGAATTTATAAGGCATATTATTGAAAACATAGTTTTTATAAAAATCTACTACAGAACCTTTAATTTCATGACTTTCATTTTCAAATGTTAAAGGCGGTGCATTAAAAATACCTACTCGAATAGTTTTAACTTCTTCATTCGCGGTTGATTTTAATTGGATTATTATAAACATTGATATTGAAATAATATAGAAGATAAATTTTAAATTTTTAGAATTAATTATTTTCATATATCTCCTTTGTATAATATAATTAAATACTGAAAATAAATATGATGTTTTTAAATTAGAACTATCCGAATTTGGATAAGTTAATTTATTAGATACAATGTAATTTTATCTTAAACTTATGCTACTGGGTAATTTATGGTGTCAGATAATTAGTATGAAGTATATGGAATCAAATATGAGTTTTTTTTATTATTGAATATTTAATTCAGAAACTGGGAAATCCGAAGATGGAATAATTTGTTCAATATTATTAATTGTTTTTAACTGATTGTCCTCATTCTCATGCTTATAGTAAGGTAAATAATTTGGCAGTAAAGGGCTATTTCCTAATATCAAATCGGCCGCTTTTTCAGCAATCATCATTACAGGAGCATAAATATTCCCATTAGTGACAAAAGGCATTACTGAAGCATCAACGACGCGTAAATTTTTAATACCATGCACTTCCATAGTCTTAGGGTTCACAACAGACATAGGATCTTCCCCCATCTTGCAGGTACATGAAGGGTGTAATGCTGTTTCAGCATCTTTTGCGACCCACGCTAATATTTCTGCATCAGATTGTACTAATGGCCCAGGTGATGATTCTCCTGCATTAAATTCATTGAAAGCAGGTTGGTTTAAAATATGCCTTGCACAGCGAATAGCTTCTACCCATTCTCTTCTGTCTTGTTCAGTAGATAAATAGTTAAAAATCATACTAGGGTGTTGCCTTGGATTATTTGATTTTAATTTTATTCTTCCACGAGCATCGGAATTCATGGGGCCTACATGCACTTGATAGCCATGTCCTCCAGCAGGCGAAGTGCCATCATAACGTACGGCGAGAGGGAGGAAATGAAATTGAATATTTGGATACGTTACGTCATTGTTACTTCTTA
>CAYSZE010000207.1:0-3578 GCA_964435255.1 uncultured Oligoflexia bacterium | reverse complement strand
TTTCTATAGTTGCTGCATCTCTTATTTCTTTCTCAGCATTTGCAAATGAAGCTGCTACTGAAGCAGCTCCTGCGGCTGCTCCAGCTGCGGCTGCGGCACCTGCTGCTGAAGCAAAACCAACTTCAACAGCTGCTGCTAATGATGCAAGTTCAGAAGCAAAACCAGCTGCTGAAAAGAAAAAAGCTGAACACAAAAAGAAAGAAAATAAAAAAGCTGCTCATAAAAAGAAAGCTAAAAAATCTGAAGCAGCTAAGTCTGAAGCAGCTCCAGCAGCTGAAGCAGCTCCAGCTTCTAACTAATTCTATTTTTGGTTTAGTTTAAAAGCTCCCATATCATGGGAGCTTTTTTTCATATGATTAAAGAAATTTTAATCATTTATTAAATATACTATAGCTATTCTTATAAATTATAATTCTTGTTGACTTTTAATAAATAAACTTTTATCTTGACTTAAGATAATTGCTTGTACTTGTTGTTTTTCTTTGCTTCTTAAAGACCTATAAAATTATTGTATTTTTTGAGTCTCATAGACGAAGAAACTTCTGAAAATATTCATAATTCCATAATATTAATTAAATACTAGCAAGTCATTTATTTTTTGAAATAAATAATATTGAAAGGATCATTCTTATGGGAATTCTATATCCTGTTGAAGATTATGAAACTTGGGCAAAGCGATATGACATTGAAATAAAAACAATCCGTTGTGATAAGTGTGGAAAAGCTATTACAACTTCAAAACCATTTGCTTTGGGTAAATTACGAGGTTTATTAGCGGAAAATCATGGTTGTGAAGAAAAGTGTTTAGCTTCAGTTGTTTTTCATGGAAGTCATTTTTCTAAATTAAATTCAGATCTTAGTCAGAAAAGAAAAACTAGACATTAATATTTAAGCATAAATAATAAATTTATAATTATATTAAAATGTTATAATTAACGTAGGAAAATATTTTTTTTATTGATATTTATCAATAAAATGTTATAATTAAAGTGCTGGAATTGTTCTTTCTTATTCTCTTTATTCCATTTAGAAAAATTTAATAATTTTAAAGGTTTGTATGAATTTTAAACTGGTTAAAGTCATATTAAGCATAATAATGTTTAGTATTTTAATTCAAAGTGCAAATGCAATAGAGTATAATGCAAATGCCCATAAAAAAGTATTTACTTCAGGAATTAAATACTATCTTATTACAGATAAAACTTGGATTCAAACCTTATACAGACAAGATAATAATTACAGCCCTAAAATGATCAATGGAAATGAACCCAGTAAAATTATTAGACCAGAATTTTATGAAAAAAATGAATTAAATTTTCTCTTTGACAATTATAAATACATCCGTGATAAAATAGAGAATCCTGTCACCATTACTAATAAGAGCCTTATAAATTCAGTGGAAATGAGCATGGTTCCTCGAATAGGATTGCCTGGCCTATATAATATGTCTTATGCAAAATTAAATGTTTTCATAGAATTTAAAGCGTCTTTTTTATAAGATATTTATTTGGTGCTTAATCTATTTAATTAAATTTTGTTTATTTTAAGAATAGAATAAAGACATAATCAAACTGAAATGTAAAGAAACATATCAGTTTGATTTTTAACTAAACAAGTGCCATCGAAATTTTTACATTTTCGCCTTCACAATTTAAATCTGTAGAATAACTTGCTGCTTTTGGTAAAGTAAGTTTAATTTGTGATAACGTTTCATCTTCAATATATGTTTGGTTTGCATGAATTGCTTTTGTTAATTCAGCGCTAGCTTCTATTTGCAGATACATTTTATCTTCTACATTAAAGTCAGCAGTTTTTCTTGCTTTTTGAATCAAACTGACAAGTTCCCTTGCTATACCTTCTAAGCGCAGTTCTTCAGATATTTCGGGATCGAGTGCGGCAACAACTTCTGCATCGGTTGCAACTAAATTGTTTCCGCTTGGTCTGAGCTCTACAGTCACGGAATTAGGATCTAGAACAAAATCTTTTAATGAAAAAGTTTGTTTCTTTAACGCAAGAATAGCATGTTCTTGTGACAGATCATTTAGTAGTATTTGTAATTCTTTAATTTTATCACCTAATGATTTTCCTAATACTTTAAAATTAGGTTTAACAATTATTTTTGCAAGTTCAGAAGGATCAAGAGTAATGTTAACTTCTTTAACATTTAATTCTTCACAAATAACATGTTTATGAGCAAGAATTTGTTTACCTATTTCTTGTGATAACACACCAACAGTAAGTTTTTTTAATGGCTGCCTGTTTTTTAATTTATGGGTAACTCGAATGGTTCTACCTAATTCGACAACTCTTCTTGCTAAAGCGACTTCTTGCAGTAAATTTTGCTCTTCTTGAGTGATTTCTCGATGCTTTGGCAACAATGAGAGATGAACACTCCCAACATTTTTTAGTTCGGCAGTTAAAGCTAATTTTTCAAAGAAGTATTCAGCAGTAAAGGGAGCAAAAGGAGCTAATACTTGAGTTGCTTGCAATAAAACTTTGTACAAAGTTGAATAGGCTTCTTTGTTACTTTCCCAAAAACGTCTGCGGCTTCTGCGAATATACCAATTATTTAAGTCATCAAAAAATTCAGTAATGGCAGGCGCTGCTTTGGCAATTTGATAATTGCTCATGGCCTCATCAATGTTTTTTAAAAGTTCATTTAAACGTAACAACGCCCATTTATCGAGTTGATTGTTACTTTCTACAGAATCTTTTTCGGGACACCATTTATCTATTGCAGCATATGTAGCAAAAAAGGAATAAGCGTTCCATAATGGTAATAAAACTCTTCTCGTACTTTCTTTTACTCCTTCAACACTAAAGCGTACCTCTTCAGCTGCTGTAGCTGGAGAAGATAATAAAAAGAGTCGAACGGAATCGGCCCCAAATTCATCTAATGTTGCCATAGGATCTGGATAGTTTTTCAAACTTTTACTCATTTTACGCCCGTCTGCAGCTAAAACGAGACCATTGACGACTACGTTTTTAAAGGCAGGTTTTGCAAACAATAGACTGGATAAAAGTGTTAAAGTGTAAAACCAGCCCCGCGTTTGATCGAGTCCTTCACAAATAAAATCGGCAGGAAACAAAGACTCAAATTCATTTTCACGTTCAAAGGGATAATGGTGTTGCGCATAAGGCATGGAACCAGATTCAAACCAGCAATCCAATACAAAAGGAACACGTTTTAAAACTGTACCAGGGTGTTTTTGAGATGGTATGACAATGTCGTCAATAAATTCCATGTGAATATCCGATATTTTTTTATCGGTATATTGTTGTAATTCTGCTATAGAACCTAAGCACAGTTCTTCTCCAGTTGTTTCGTTTTTCCAAATAGGAATAGGATTACCCCAGTAACGCGAACGGCCTATATTCTAATCTCTTGCATTTTCAGCCCATATGCCAAACCGTCCATGTTTATTATCTTCAGGTACCCACTTGATTTGTTTGTTCATTTTGAAAAGTAGGTCACTATTCTATTCAATTTTAATAGACCATGATGGGACAGTGCGGTACATCCATGGAACCCCAGAACGGGAACAGTGAGGCTAACTATTTCTAAATGATTCTAGTGT
>CAYSZE010000206.1:0-4741 GCA_964435255.1 uncultured Oligoflexia bacterium | reverse complement strand
TAGTACATTTAAAATGCCAGTTGAAACAATTATTACTGACCGCCGTGAAAAAGAGTTAGATGATCTTGGATTTTTAACTCTTGTTTACAAAAAAGGTACAGACTCTGCAACTTTCTTTGGTTCAAAAACTATTCATAAGTTAACAGAGTACGATAACGATTTAGCGAATGCAAATGCACAACTTTCAATTCAATTACCTTATGTTATGGCTGTATCGCGTTTTGCTCATTATTTAAAGGTGATCATGCGTGATAAAATTGGATCTTTTGCTACTCAAGGAGAAATTGATGCTTATTTAAATAGATGGATATCTCGTTACGTAACTTCTGATGACAATGCAAGTACTTATATAAAAAGTATTTACCCGTTAAGAGAGGCCAGAGTTGATGTCGTTTCTGTTCCTGGAAAAGTTGGAGCATATAAAGCTGTTATTTATTTAAAACCACATTTTTATTTAAATGAGCTTACTGTTTCATTAAGACTAGTGACTGAGCTACCTCAATAATAATTATATTTAAATTTACTTACTAGTAGGAGATTATTTTATGTCAAATTCAGATTATGTATTAATGTTTATCCCAGGCTTCAATGGTGGATTCAATGCCCATAAAGAAGGTGCAAATGGGATTTATTGCGCGCAAGCTTCACTTCCAAAACTTGAAGCATATGGTGATAAATATATTTTAAAAGGACGTTTGGTTTTTGAAGTAAATGATAGTGCTTCAGCTCCAGATTTCTTTGACAAACTTGCTGAGTATGAAATTCGTGCTCATGATGTTAAGACTGTTAAAATTTATTTAGTAAGCACTAAAGATGATGGTAAAACTAAAACTTTAGTTAAACTAAGTGATATTACTTTATATAACTATCAAATTAAGACAGAAGTTCAAAAACAAGCAGGTGTTGCTATTATTGAATTTATCGTTCCTGACACTGTAAATAAAGAAGAAGTTCCTGGTATTAAATATACAACTTCTTATAAAGAAAGTGAAAAATCAACTGTTGCTGGTCCTGTGATCATGATCAACTCAAGAAATAATACTGTTGAACAAGCAGCGCATAAAACTTGGGATGATAAAGCTGTTGAAGGAATTAAGTAATCAATAATGCATAGAAATAGTCTAATGAGAAAAAGTTTATTTTTCTCATTAGATTCATCTATAGGTAATTTTTATGGAAAATTTGCACAAACTTTTTTATACACAAGCTAATAAAAAAGATTTTTTTTTTCCAATCGTAAGGAATATTAGCAATATTTTAAATACCAGAAGTTCACTGCCTTTAGGTGACTTTTTAAAATATGAAACAGCTAATATGAGTGTCGTTAATTATGGTCTGCCTAGTTTTACTCATCTTTCTATGACCTCACAAAAAGATATTGATTTACTCTGTAAAGCGGTTGAAAAATCTATTATTTCATTTGAACACCGTCTTTCAAATATTGAAATTTCATTTACAAGCTATGATTCCTTGAAAAAAGAAGCAAAAATAGCTTTAAAGGCTGTGTATGTAGATGAAGAATTAGTTTTAAATCTACTGCTTAAGATAGCACTTTGGGAGTTTGTTGTTCATGTTTAGTAAAACAAGTAATCAAGAATTTTTAAGGCATTATATTAGTATTATAGATGAATTACGTGAAAATGGTAAAGTATTTTCTCAGCAAAATCCAGATCTTGCACCCTATCTTGATTTGTCTTATCGTAAGAGCAACGATCCTGAAACAGAAAGATTGATTGAGTCATTTGCCTATATGTTTGCGCAAATAGAACACAAATCGGTTCTGGCTTTAAATGATTATGCCATCAATTTTATAGAAAAAATATTTCCTGAATTGATTTCGCCTTTATCTGCTTTAACTGTTTTAAAGCTTTCCCCAGACTTAAATAACTTTAAAAATTCTTTTGTCACTAATATTCCAAAAAATACTAAATTTAGTGGATACAATCAGGATCACTTCGAGTGTCATTTTTCTACGACACAAGAAATGCCCCTGTTACCTATGAATATTGAAAGTAGTAAAATTGTAAATTTAAATGAATACCAGAAATTCAGTTCACCACAAAGCAAAGCTTTTGCGATAGATTTTCTATTAAAAAAACCTATAAATTCAGAAAAAAATCAATCACTTTCAATTCCTTTATATATTGACTCCGATTTTTATAATTCTATTTCTATTTATGACGCATTTTTCTCTAATAAAAGTAATTTTTTATTATTTATCGATGATAATCCTAACCCGATCAGTTTAGCAAGAAATTTAATTACCCCTATTTTAAAGTTTGAAAGTCAAGATAAAAAAAATAATATGTTATACCCGTTCTTTGACTTTCTTAATTACTATCAAAAATATTTATTTATAAATGTTAATTTAAAGCTTAATTTTTCTGCCAATTCAAAAATTAAATTAGTGGTACCGTTTACTTATGATATTCAGTCTCTAAATAAATTAGGAGATAATTTTTTAAGTGTAAATTGTGTGCCTGTTGCTAACTATTTTGAATCTAAACTAGAACCAATTAAATGCCAAAAAGAAAAAGATGAATATCAAATAAGGCCACTAGCTAGTTTAGAACACCAAACTGAGCTTTTATCTATTCATTCTTTAGTTACTTATGATTCTAAAACGGGAGAATCATTTTATTTAAAGAATTTTCATCAAGAAAAAAACGACTTAAATTTATTCAAAAATCATGCCAATTTTGATAATATATTGTGGTCAGTCAGAAGATCTTTTGATACTTCGACCCAAGATAATGGTTCATTATATGTTCGCATAATGCATGAGTTAAAAAATAGTGATCCCAATTTTATAAAATGGCCTGACTACTTATTTCCTGAAGGTATCTGTACTAATGGTTTATTGGCAACTTCCATTAAACCATTTACTGAATTTAAATGTAAATCACGAGACATAAAATTAAAAAATGCTGTTTCATTATTTTGGCCGAAATATTCGAGAAGACCGCTAAAACATTTTGGCAATATTGAAGTTTTAAAATTGCTTTATAAACTTGACCAAGATCTTATGTCGAAAAGTATTTTAAATATTTATGAATTTGAAAAAATTGCTGAGTATATTACAACCTTAGGTAACCCGATGCGTTCATTAATTAAACAATTGTTGTCTAAGTCGACAAATTTTGTGCATGAAGAATCTGTATCGCAGCAACTCTGGAAAAAACAAATATATTATATACCAGGAATTACTTATAAATTACAATTTAATAAAAAAGATGGTTTTCCTCATGGCACGTTTTTAATATTAAATTTTTTAAATGGTTATTTCGAATATATACGTGATTTTAATTTTTTCATTCACTTTGAAGCCGAACAAATATGAGTATTTTGCAAGTTTTTTCTAAACAATTATCTTATGCAGAAAAAGAACAGGTGTCGCAATACTTGCGGCAAATACTGGAATATAATGGAATTGAATTTGATGAAAAATTATTCTTTTCTTCTACATCATTGTTTAATATAAAATTAAACGATGGTTATATGATTAAACAAAGTTTTCCTTTGAAAATTTTAATTCCAGATTTTATTTTGGAGAATTTTAGCTTTCATAGTCGTGACCAAAAAAATGTTATTCTTAATTTTATTAAAATATTTATAAAAGAAATACTTTATTTGAATTACTACGTTGAATTAAATAAAAAGAATTTAATTTACAATTATTCTATTAAATCCCATCAGTCAGAAATTAAATTCAATAGTAGAAGAGATGTTTATTTGTTTTTTAACAAATACTTTGATGAAATGCCAAATTTTATTGAAGGTTGTGCAAAAAAAATAAATAATAATAAACAATTCAAACTTGGGGTTGATAGAATATCAGCAAGATTAGTAAATAAATCTCCTACATTAGGTAGTTATTTTTATTCTTTTGTTAATAAGTTTATTGTTTCAATTCAGATTTGCGATTCTGAAATTGGAAAATTAAATGCAGTTTTATCGCATTTAAAAATGAATAAATATTTATTTATTACTGCTAGTAAAGAAAGAAAACAAAAAACGAAACGAGTTTTTCATTTTTTATTTGAAAATAATAAATGTGTCCATGTTTTTAGTATGCCATTAATGATTGCGAGTAATTCTAAGGAGAGCATTTAAATGAAAAATTTTGATGACAATTCATCACTAGAATTGCCAAATTTAGAGAAATTATTATCACCCATAAATGCCGAAAAACCTTGTGGTGAGTATTTAAAAAGAAGTTCTATTATCATTCAATTAAAAGAATTACGAACAAAGCTTGTAAGTATTGATGATGAAAATAGAGGAATTTGGGTAAAAAAACAAAAAGAAGAACACGACTGGGGCGAAGTTGCTAATTTAGCATTTGATATCTTATCAACTCATACTAAAGATTTAAACGTTGTTTGTACTTTGATGGAAGCAAAATTTAAAATGGAAGGGTTTGTGGGACTGGCTAAAGCTCTTTCATTATTTTGTCAGTTTTGTGAGGTGTATTGGGAAAATATCAATCCGCCTGTTATTGAGGAAAATTATGAACTGCGCGCAGCTGCTTTTAAAGCGTTGCGTAATAATTTGCTGTTATTGATAAAAAGCTACTCTTTTTCCGTCGTGCAAGAGCAAGAGCAAGACGTTTTGACTTGGGCTTGGTATGAATCCCAATTGAATATTGGGAAAACAGAAGGTATTCAAGCCAAAAATAAAATTGTATCTGCTGTTGAAAGCAAATCGAATAGTGAAATTATTTCACTAAATAAAGCCCTAA